>NZ_JBPQTL010000019.1:0-74913 GCF_051386295.1 Micromonospora sp. URMC 105
CCCCCCCCCCCCGGCCCCGGGTCCCCGCCCAGGCCGCCCCCGGCCGGGTCCCCGGCCGGGCCCGCTGACCCGCCGCTGCGGGGCGTACCCGCGGGGCTGGTAGAACCGACGCATGGCACGGACCATCGCGAGCAACACCCGGGTCGACCGGGACGCCCTGATCGAGTTCATCCGCCCCCGGCACAAGGTCCTGCTGATGACCACCCGGTCCGACGGCCGGCCGCAGTCCTCCCCGGTCGCCTGCGGCGTCGACGCCGAGGGCCGGCTGGTGATCTCCACCTATCCCGAACGGGCGAAGGCGGCCAACATCCGCCGCGACCCCCGGGTCTCCGCCTGCGTGCTCTCCGACGACTGGGACGGCCCCTGGGTGCAGGTCGACGGCACCGCCGAGGTGCTCGACCTGCCGCAGGCCCTGGAGCCGCTGGTCGAGTACTTCCGCAGCATCTCCGGCGAGCACCCGGACTGGGACGAGTACCGGCAGGCGATGATCCGCCAGGGCAAGTCCCTGATCCGGGTCACCATCGACAGCTGGGGGCCGGTCGCCACCGGCGGCTTCCCGGCCCGGCTGGCGGACTGAGGCTCAGTACGCGGCGGTGAACCGCATGTTCTCGAAGCGCGGGTTCTCGATCTCGTCGACGATGGCGACCGCCAGGTCCTCGTAGGTCAGCACCGAGCGCCCGCCCTCGTCGACGACCGGGTGCTCGGTGCCGGTGCGGTAGCGGCCGGTCCGCTCGCCCGGGTGGAACTCCATCGGCGGCGGGGAGAGATAGGTCCAGGTCAGCCCGTCGGCCGAGGAGCGGTAAAGGGCGAGCGCGTCGGCCTGGCCCAGCGCCGAGTCCCGGTACTCGTCGGGGAAGTCCGGCTCGTCGAGGAACGGGGTGCCGTTCGGCGTCAGCAGGGTCGCCCCGCCCCCGACGTGGATGAGCCGCGGCGGGTTCGGCACCTCCCGCAGGACGGTGACCAGGTTCTGCGCCGCGTCCCGCCAGAGCGCCCGCTCCCCGCCGCCGATCGCCACCACGAAGACGTCGGCGTCGGGGGCCAGCTCCCGCACGCTCTGCGCCGAGGTGGCGTCCCCGACCACCACGTTCACCCCGGCCGGCAGCCAGGTGACCGACTCGGGCCGGCGGACCGCCGCCGTGACCCGGTGTCCCCGGTCGACCGCCTCCGCGACGATCCGCGAGCCCGCGGTGCCACCAGCCCCGTACACCACCAGGTTGCTCATGTCGGCAATCCGCTGCGCTCGCTCATGTCGTCCAGGCTATGGACCGGCCCGGCCGCCCGTCGGCGGAACGGCTCAGTCGACCAGGGCGGAGTAGACGAGCTGGCGCAGCTGGGAGCGGAGCGGGTAGGTGCTCGACGGCATCAACTGGGTGAACAGCAGCGCGGTGATCTCCTCCACCGGGTCGACCCAGAACGCCGTGCTGGCCAGGCCACCCCAGTAGTACTCGCCGACGCTGCTCGGCACCCGGGCCGGCACCGGGTCCTGGACCACGGCGAAGCCCAGGCCGAAGCCGATGCCGTCCAGCACCGTCTCGGCGAAGCCCTCCGGCTCGAACGACGCCAGGTCGCCGCCGCCGGGCAGGTGGTTGCGGGTCATGTAGCGCACCGTGCGGGGCGCGAGCAGGCGTACGCTGCCCAGCTCGCCGCCGCGCAGCAGCATCTGGGTGAACAGGTGGTAGTCGGCGGCCGTGGAGACCAGCCCGCCGCCGCCGGAGAGGCAGTCGGGGCGGTGCAGCGCGGCGGCCCCGAACCGGTCGGCGCGGATCGCCTGGCCGGTGCCCGGGTGCGGGGTGTAGAGGGCGGCGAGCCGCTTGGCGTCCGGCTCGTCGACCCACCAGCGGGTGTCGGTCATGCCCAGCGGGGTGAGGATCCGCTCGGCGAAGAACGCGTCCAGGCTCTGCCCGGAGACCACCTCCACCAGCCGGCCCAGCACGTCGGTGGAGACGCCGTAGTTCCAGCCGGTGCCGGGCTGGAACATCAGCGGCAGCCGGGCCATCCCGGCCGAGGCACCGGCCAGGTCCAGCCCGCGCGGCACGCCCAGGTCGTAGCCGGCGGCGCGGTAGAGGGCGTCGACCACCGAGGTCTGCGCGAAGCCGTACGTCAGGCCGGAGGTGTGGGTGAGCAGGTGCCAGACCCGGATCGGCTCGATGGCCGGCACCGTGTACGGCTTGAGCGCCGAACCCTTGTCGAAGACCCGGACGTCGGCGAACTCCGGCAGCCACCGGCTGATCGGGTCGTTCAGCTCGAAGTGGCCCTCCTCCCAGAGCATCATCGCCGCGACCGAGGTGATCGGCTTGGTCATCGAGTAGATGCGCCAGAGGGTGTCCCGCTCGACGGGAGTGCCGGCCTCGGTGTCCCGCAGGCCGTACGTCGAGGAGTGCGCGACCTCGCCGCGCCGGGTGACCACGATCTGCCAGCCGGCGAGCCGGCCGTCGTCGACGTACCGGCCGAAGTGGTCGTCGATGCGCGCCAGTCGCGCGGGGTCGAAGCCGATGAGGTCCGGGTCGGTGCTGCGTGCCACGCTCACGCCGCCGAACCTACTAGCCGGTACGCCGCCGGCGGAAGGCCGGCCGGTGTCGGTGCCGGCACATAGGGTGGTGCGATGCCCGAGCCGACCGAGGACGTCACGTTCCGCCACCAGGACTGGTACGCCGAGGAGCTGGCCGACCGGCACTTCGTCAACTGCGTCTTCCACGACGTCGACCTCACCGAGGCGGTCAGCCGGGGCGCCACCTTCACCGGGTGCATCTTCGGCAACGTGCGGTTCAACTCGTCCCGGCACGCCGACTCGGCCTTCACCCGCTGCGTGTTCCGGCGGTGCAACTTCTTCGAGGCGGAGTTCGCCGGCTGCAAGCTGGTGGGCAGCACCTTCGACCAGTGCGACCTGCGGCCGTTGCGGGTCGAGGGCGGCGACTGGTCGTTCGTCGCGCTGCCCGGGGCCGACCTGCGCGGGGTGAGCTTCACCGACGTACGGATGCGCGAGGCCGACCTGACCGGGGCCAACCTGACCGGGGCGACGGTGACCGGCGTCGACCTCTCCGGCGCGCAGCTGCACGCGGTCCGGCTCGGCCGGGCCGACCTGCGCGGCAGCGATCTGACCGCGTTGGACCCGACGGCGGTCGAGCGGGCCGGGGCGGTGATCGACCCGCAGCAGGCGATGGTGCTGGCCCGGACGCTCGGCTTCGAGCTGCGCTGACGGCGCCGGCTTCGCGATCGGCACACCATTCAGTACGGTCAGGTCGGCCGGTGGCGCGACCGTCGCGCGCGAAGCGCCGGTTCGCAACGGCGCCGGCCTGGTGGGTCCTCGGCACCGTGCGGCACGCCGGAGCGGGTCGGATCACTGGCAGGAATGTTTCCATTGCTACCACTTGGTAACGAACTGGAAACGCCCAGCGCTCCACATATGGCGCAAGAGGCCGTTCGGATGAAAACGTGAGGCGGCTCCACGTGGTGACCGCAACCGCCGCGTCGACGACCGTGAGGAGAGCGGAGAAGCGGTGACGGAAGACGAGCTGAGACGGACCGGCCCAGGCCCGAGCCGGAGCACGCCACGGCGGATGGCCCGGCACCGGCACCGTCGCCGCTGGACCGTCGAGGCGCTGACCGCCGCCGCCTGCCTCGCCGTGCTGGTGGCGTACCTCGGCGCCGAACCGGAGCCCGAGCCGCGCGACGGGGGCGTGGCGCTGCCCGGCGCGGCCTCCACCGCGGTCGGCCGCCCGTCCGGGCCGGTCGGCGGGCCCGGCCAGGTGGCCGAGGCGGGCGTCGCGTCGCCGGGGCTGCAGCCCCGGCAGCGGCCGCCCACACCCGCACCGTCGCCCTCGCTGACCCCGACGCCCGCGCCGCGGCCGGCGACGCCGCTGCTCACCGTCTCCCGGACCGACGTGCCGGCCATGGTGGACCTGACCCAGCTCGGCACCCGCGACTGGGTGCACTGGGGGCTGCGCGGCCCGGACTCCGTGGTCCGCAAGCGCGGCGGCTCCGGGGAGATCCGCGACGAGGGCGGGCCGGGCGCGCGGAGCAGCTACGACACCGACCCGGAACTGTTCGGCTGGCGTGACGGCGCCCCGGTGGGGGGCGAGGGCGGCACCTCCACCGGCATCCACACCTGCCACGTCGGCAACGGCTTCCGCCTCGCCGTGCTCGGCAGCGGCGAGCTGCGCACCGTGCACGTCTTCGCCGGGCTCTGGATGGCCCGCGGCCGGCTCGACGTGCGGCTCTCCAGCGGCGGCCCGACCAGCACGCTGCGCGTGGAGGACCCGCACACCAACCACAGCTCCCAGTTCGTCGTCCGGTTCCGGGTCGCCGCGGGGCAGAAGCTGCTGATCTCCTGGACCGCCGAGGAGACCTTCAACGGCTGCGGCAACGTCGCCCTCCGCGCGGTCGCCCTGCGCTGAGCCGGTTCACCGGCCGGGTGCGGCGCGCCGGAGTAGCGTGGGCGCGACGACGCGACGACGCGCGGGAGGCAGGCGATGGCGGCGAGCGAGCAGGTGCTGGACAGCCCCCAGGCGTGGGTGGCCGACCACATCCGACGGTACGTGGAGACCGGCGGAGAGCAGGGGCACGAGTGGCGGCCCGGCGTCTTCACCCTGCTGCTGACCACCCGGGGCCGGCGCAGCGGCAAGCTGCGCCGCACCGCCCTGATCTACGGCCGCGACGGCGACGACTACCTGGTGGTGGGTTCGCAGGGCGGCGCGCCGCAGCACCCGGCCTGGTACTTGAACCTGCTCGCCGACCCGGAGGCCGAGGTGCAGGTCGGCGCGGAGACGTTCGCGGTGCGGGCGCGGACCGCCGGGTCCGAGGAGAAGCCCCGGATGTGGCGGACGATGGTCGACATCTGGCCGGCGTACGAGGAGTACCAGACGAAGACCGACCGGGACATCCCGGTGGTGGTGCTGCAGCGGGTGTGACCCTGGCCCGCCAGGTGATCGGCGGGCCACGGCGACCGGCGCGGCACGGAGACGCCGGGGTGCGGGCCCGGCTCCGGCCGGGCCCGCACCCGCGCTCAGCAGACGATCGGCTTCACCCAGGAGCACTCCAGCCCCTCGGGGGCGCGGGGCGCGTCGGGCGCCACCGGCGGCGCCACCCGCGCGCTGGTCACGCTCTTCTCGGTGTACGACGCCAGCGCGATGGCGATCTGGTCCTCCAGCCCCTTCACCGACGAGGCCAGGTAGTTGTTGAGCACCACGGAGAACGCCAGCACCCGGCCGTCGGCGTCGGTGACGTAGCCGGAGAGGCCGGAGACCCCGGTCAGGCTGCCGGTCTTGGCGTGCACGTTGTTCGCCGCCGGCGTGTTGCGCATCCGGCTGCGCAGCGTCCCGCCGACGAGGCGATCGGCGTTGCCGGCGATCGGCAGGGCGGCGTACCAGTCGGCGAACCACGGCTCGGCGCGCACCCCGGCGAGCAGCGCGACGAACTCGGCGGGCGGGATGAGGTTGCGCCGGGACAGCCCCGAGCCGTCGCGCTGGCGCAGGGTGCCGGTGTCCATGCCGGCGTCGGCGACGTACTCGCTGATCGCGGTCAGCCCCGCCGACCAGGTGCCCGAGCCGGAGATGATCCGGCCGATTTCCTTGGTGAGCACCTCGGCGTGCCCGTTGTTGGAGAGCTTGAGGAACGGCACCATCAGCTCGGCCAGGGTCATCGAGTCGTGGCGGGCCACCGGTGCCGCGCCGTCCGGGGTGGCCCGGCCGAGCACGGTACGCCCGAGCACCCGCACGCCGTGCCGGCGCAGCGCGGTCCGGAAGACGTCGGCGGCGTACCCGGTGGGCTCCCAGACGGTCATCCAGTCGCTGGACGGATCGTCGCCGACCGCGATCTGGCCGGTGACCACCACGGTGTTGGTGCCGTGCTCCCGCTCGAAGGCGATCGTGGTCTCGCCCTCGGCGACCGTCTCGGCCCGGTTGTCGATGCGCACGTAGCCGTTGGGCGGCGTCATGGTGATCGCCGGCGGTGCGCCCGCGCTCGCGGCCGGGGCGGCGTGCACGATCACGTTGCCGGCGTCGTAGTCGGTGTCCGGGGCGACGGTCAGCGCCGAGACCTGCGCGGCGTAGTAGTACGACTCGTCGTCCCACGTCCAGTCCGGCCCGAGCCGGGTGCGGTCGTAGCGGGTGTCGTCGGCGACCAGGTTCCCGGTCACCACCCGTACGCCGCTCGCGGCCACCTCGGCGGCGAGCGCGTCGTAGTCGGCGGCCAGCATGGTCGGATCGCCCCCGCCGCGCAGGTAGAGGTCGCCGGAGACCAGACCGGCCCGGCGCTGCCCGGTGGTGCGTACGTCGGTGGTGAACCGGTGCCCCGGGCCGAGCAGTTCCAGCGCCGCGGCCGAGGTCAGCAGCTTGGTGTTGGAGGCGGGGATCAGCCGCCGGTCGCCGTTGCGGTCGTACAGGGACTGACCGGTGGCGGTGTCCACCACGACCACTCCGGCCTGCGCCCCGGTGAGCCGGGCGTCGGCGAGGATCGCGTCGATGGTGGCGTGCAGCCGGGTGGCCGCCGGGGTCGGCGACTCGGCGGTGGCGGGAAGGGCGCCGGCGGCGGCCACGGTGGCGGCGAGCGTCGCCAGCGCCGCGCTCCGGAAAAAGAGACGACGATGCATGCGTCGACGCTGTCATGGAGATTTCCGCCAGGCAAGACTCCGCGCCGAAGGTTTTCTCCGAACCCCCGCGCGACGCCTACGGCTGACCCGCCGTCCTCACCCCAGCCTAGCGACGACGACCGCGCTGAGAAGCGGAAACGCGCAACGCGCGGGGGCGCTCCCACAGAGGCTGGTCTATTTGACGGACGCCCGTCCAAGGGGCACGGTGGGGGTGAGGGGGCCGCGCGATGCGCCCCGATTCGCCGGGCGACGACCGATTCGCCATCAGGTGCGCGCTTCGCCGCTGTGTGCGAGGCCCCGCTGCCGAGAACCCATGAGGAGTTCCGACATGCTCAAGATGACCGACAACGCCGTGCTCGTGATCCGCGACCTCGCCGTCCAGCAGGACGTCGCCGAGGACGGCGGGCTGCGCATCGCCGCGGACACCAGCGCCGGCTCGCTCACCATCGAGCTGGTGCCGGAACCGGTGCAGGGCGACCAGGTGGTCGACAACCAGGGCGCCCGCATCTTCCTCGACGCGGACGCCGCCGAACTGCTCAACGACACCTCCGTCGACGCGGTCGTCGACGACGAGGGCGTCGTGCAGTTCGGCTTCACCGAGAAGGAGTGAGTCAGCCCGCCCGGCGCGTCTCGCCGCCCCGGTGCGGCCGGGTGGGACGCCCGCGTTCCGCCTCGCCGGGCCACGCGCCCGGGCGCTGATCCCGGACCGGCCGGGTGAGCGTGGCCAGCACGTGCGCCAGATGGTGCGACGTGCTCCACGCCGTCCAGTTCGTCGGCGAGCCCGCCCCGGCCACCCGCCGGGCGCGGCGCAGCAGCTCGTGGTCGCCCCAGGAGAAGCCGGCCCCGGCCGCCGGCCAGTGCGGTGCGGCCACCAGCGTGCGGCACAGGTCGGCGAAGCGCTCGTCGCCCCGGCCGCCCCGCCGCGACCAGCGGTAGACCCACCAGGCGCCGTCCGCCGTGTACCGCACGGTGGGGAAGCGGTCGCCCGGTCCGTCGCCGCCGGGCGACGCGGCGGCCACCCCGTAGTCGCCGTACCCGACGCCGAGTTCGGCGAGGCGCAGCCAGAGCAGCCAGTCCCAGCGGTCGAGGCGTACCGGCTCGTCGGGGGGGAGCCGGGACAGCGTCGGGGGCATCCCGCCGGCCGCCACGGTCACCGTGCGCCACGCGTGCCGGCGCGCCCAGTCCACCAGCCGCCGCACCCGCGGCTCGGCCACCCGCACCTCGGCCGGGCAGCAGACGTCCCCGGCGTCGATGAGCAGGTCGCACTGCTCCGGCACGAGTCGGCCGTACCGCCAGATCCGTTCCACCGCCGCGGTGGTCGCGTCCGGGCCGGCCCGGTCCTGGCCGGCGCGCAGCCGGACCACCGCCCGCCGGGCATTCGCCTGCGCCGCGACCCCGTGCGCCACCAGCCGCCGGTCGCTGTCGGCCAGCCCGATCACCGGCACCACCGGTACGTCCCAGCGGACCAGTTCGGTCTCCGGCACGTCGGGCAGGGCGGAGACGTCGACCGCCGGGACCAGCCCGGCCGGCAGCCGGCCGAGCAGCTCGAGCACGGTGACGTCGACTGTGGAGAGTTCGATGACCGGAGCGAGCAGTGGAGCCACCGCGCTGCCCAGATGGGTCAGCGCCTCCAGCTCGCCCCGCCGGCTGGCGAGGATGGGGCGGTAGACCGGTTCCGCCACCCGACCCCGGTGGGCGGGCACCATACTTCAATCTAGCCAGACATTCGTCGTCGTCACAGGGTTGAACGGCCGGTGGTGACCGGAATCCGTTGTGGGCCCGCCGATCGGCGGACCGGAAGTCAGGGGTGGGCCGCCGGAGCGGGCCGTGCTTGACTGACCGGTGCCGCCGACGTCGAGGAGCAGCCGATGGCGCAGGACGCCCGGATCCTGCTCGTCCCGGGGAGCACCCGGGCCGGGTCCACCAACACCGCCACCCTGCGCACCGCCGCCGCCCTGGCCGTGCCGGGGGTGGCCGCCACCCTGCACGACGCGCTGCGCGAGCTGCCCGCCTTCGATCCCGACCAGGTCGACGCGCCGCCCGCCCCGGTGCCGGCGCTGCGCGCCGCGCTGGCCGACGCCGACGCGGTGCTCTTCTGCACCCCCGAGTACGCCGGCACCCTGCCGGGCAGCTTCAAGAACCTGCTCGACTGGACGGTCGGCAACGGCGACCTGCACGGCAAACCGGTGGCCTGGGTGACCGTGGCCGCCCCGGGGCGCGGGAGCGGGGCGGAACAGACCCTGCGGATGGTGCTGGGCTACCTCGGCGCCGACATCGTCGAGCCGGCCTGCGTACGCCTGCCGGTGCCGCACGGCGGGGTCGGCGCGGACGGGTTGCCGGCCGACGCGGAGCTGCGCAGCGGCCTGGCCGACGTGCTGGGCCACCTCCGGGCGCACGTCGCTGCCGCCCGGAAGGTCCAGGACGACCTGCGGGTGGTCCGCTGAGGGCCGTATCCGCTGGTCAGCCGCATTCCAACCTCGCGGTCCTGGCCGGAACGGACCCGGACACGGGCGCACGGCGCCGCCCGACCTGTGGGTCGTCACGTCGCCGCGCTCCGGCCGTCTCCCACCACCGCAGCCATCCGGCGGTACGCCAGCGGGGACCTGGCTCGACCGCCGCGCGCCACGCGGCGGTCAGTGTGGTCGATGCCCGTTGTGCCGGGCGGCAAACCTCCGCGAGGTGGGGAATTCCACCATCTGCCAGTCCCGGCGTGACGGAGGCCCGGGCCGGGTATGAGCGCCACATGGAGCATTTCACGATCGCGACCGTCGCCCAGAAGAGCCCCGACTTCCGCCGGGTGCTCTGGACCGGCGCGAAGACCCAGCTTGTGATCATGACCATCCCGCCGGGCGGCGAGATCGGTGAGGAGGTCCACGACGGGATCGACCAGATCCTGACCTTCGTCAGCGGCACCGGCGAGGCCCGGGTGGCGGGGGAGACCAGGGAGGTCGTCCAGGGCGACCTGGTGGTCGTGCCGGCCGGCACCAAGCACAACTTCGTCAACACCGGCCCGAACCCGCTGGTGCTCTACACCGTCTACGGCCCGCCGGAGCACGCCGACCAGGTGGTGCACCGGACCAAGGAGGAGGCCGACGCGGCGGAGGCGGCCGGCGAGGACGAGCCTCCGGCGTCCTGACCGCGCCCCCACCGGCACCCGGCCCGCCGGGCCCGCCGACCGGCCTGAACCTGGCCGGTGCGGGTACCCGGGCCGGGTGGACCAGCCGCCGATTTCCGACTACGGCTTCCTCTCCGACTGCCGCTCCGGCGCGCTGGTCGGTCGGGACGGCTCCGTCGACTGGTGGTGCCCGGACCGGTTCGACGCGCCGTCGGTCTTCGGCCGGCTGCTCGACCCCGAGGCCGGGTACTGGCGGCTGGCCCCGCTGGGGCCGTCCCGGGTGGAGCGGGCGTACCGGCCGGACACGCTCGTGCTGCGGACCGTGCACCACACGCCGGAGGGGAGCGTCGCGGTCACCGACGCGCTGGCGGCCGAGGTGGGCGCCCGCGGCCACGAGCTGGGCATGAACTCACCGGCCGTGCTGCTGCGGGTGGTCGAGGGGCTCAGCGGCCGGGTCCGGATGGTCCTGGACTTCGCGCCCCGGCCCGAGTACGGCCTGCTCACCCCGTACCTGCACGAGCGACCCGACGGCGGGGTGCTGGCCACCGCCGGCCCGGCCGCGCTGGTGCTGCGCGGCAGCGGGCCGCCCCTGCACGCCGGCCGGGACCGGGTCCGGCAGGAGTTCGAGGTCGCCGCCGGGCAGTGCGTCGGCTTCGACCTGGCGTACGCGCCGGTGCACGGCGACCCGCCGGCCCGGCTCGACCCGCTGACCACGCTCGCCGAGACGGTGCAGGCGTGGGAGGCGTACCGGGAGACCCACCACTACGACGGCCCGTACCCCGAGCAGGTGCGCCTCGGCGCGACCGTGCTCACCGGCCTGACGTACGCCCGCAGCGGGGCGGTGGCCGCCGCGCTGACCACCTCGCTGCCGGAGCGGTGCGGCGGCGACCGCAACTACGACTACCGCTACTCCTGGCTGCGCGACTTCGCCATGACCCTGCGCGCGTTGTGGGTGGCCGCCTGTCCGTCCGAGGCCAACCGGCTCTTCTCCTGGGCGGCGCGCTCGATCGGCCGGATCGGGGACCAGCCGGTGCCGGTGCTGTTCGGCCTGGCGGGGGAGCGGGACATCTCCGAGCACGAGCTGGCCCACCTGCGCGGCTACGCGGGCAGCCGCCCGGTGCGGGTCGGCAACGACGCCTGGCGGCAGCGGCAGCTGGACGTGCCCGGTGAGGTGATCACGGCCGTCTGGCGGCTGCACGAGTATCTCGGCGAGACCTTCGAGGAGGAGGTGCGGGAGATGGTCGTCGGGCTGGCCGATCAGGTCGTCGCGACCTGGCGGCTGCCGGACCGCGGCATGTGGGAGACCCGGGACGCCGACCGGCACTACCTCTCCTCCAAGGTGCTCTGCTGGGCGGCGCTGAACCGGGCGGTCCAGTTGGCGCCCCGACTCGGGGAGCGGGCCGACGTCCGGCGGTGGGCGGCGGCCCGCGACGAGATCCGCGACACCGTGCTGCGGGACGGCTGGAACGAGCGGGTCGGGGCGTACACCGGGGCCTTCGGATCACCGGAGCTGGACGCCTCGGTGCTGCTGCTGCCGATGGCGCAGTTCCTGCCCGCCACCGATCCCCGGATGCGCTCCACCATCGAGGTGGTCGCGCGGGAGCTGGGCAGCGACGAGGGCCTGGTGCGCCGCTGGAGCACCGATCCGGCCGGCTTCGTGCTCTGCTCGTTCTGGCTGGTGGAGTGCCTGACCATGGCGGGCGAGGAGGACCGGGCCCGGCGGCTGTTCACGCGGATGCTCGGGTACGCCAACGACCTCGGGCTCTTCAGCGAACAGCTCGACCTGGACACGCGCGCCCAGCTGGGCAACATGCCGCAGGCGCTGTCGCACATCGGGCTGATCAACGCGGCCTGGCGATTCCGCGATCCGGTCTCCGGCTGACGGCCGGTCCCGCAACACTCCGGCCCGCGCCCGGCGCCGCCGGCCGCGCCGTCCGATCAGGCGGCCACCAGGGGTACGCCGGAGACGTCCACCGTCTCCGGATACTTCAGCCCCGCCCCGGTGTTCAGCACCACCACCCGCTCGCCGGCCCGGATCCAGCCACCCGCGCGCAGGTGCCGGGCGGCGGAGAGGCAGGCCGCCCCCTCCGGGCAGAGCAGCAGCCCCTCCCGGGCGGCGAAGTCCCGCAGGTCGGCCAGGATCTCCGCGTCGTCGACGGCGAGTGCCGTACCGCTGCTCTCCCGCAGCGCGGTCAGCATCAGCTCGTCGCCCAGCGGGGCGGGGACGGTGATGCCGAAGGCGACGGTGCGCGCGTCCGCCCACGGCTCCGCGCGATCCTGGCCGGCGGCGAAGGCCCGGACCACCGGGGCGCAGCCGGTGGACTGCACCGCGACCAGGCGGGGCAGCTTCTCCTCCACCCAGCCCAGCTCGCGCAGCTCGTGCATCGCCTTGTGGATGCCGATCAACCCGACCCCGCCGCCGGTCGGATAGATGATCACGTCGGGCACCTGCCAGCCGAGCTGCTCGACGATCTCGTACCCCATGGTCTTCTTGCCCTCCAGACGGTACGGCTCGCGCAGGGTGCCCGCGTCGAAGACCGTGCCACCCGAGTCGGCGACCAGCTTCGCCACCCACCGGCCGGCGTCGCTGATCAGCCCGTCCACCAGGCGCAGGTCCGCGCCCGCGGCCAGGCACTCGCGCCGGCAGACGGTCGGCGCGTCCAACGGCATGGCGATGGTCGCGCCCAGGCCGGCCCGCGCCGCGTACGTCGCCCAGGCCGCCCCGGCGTTGCCGTTGGTCGGCATGGCGATCCGCTCGACGCCCAGCTCCCGGGCCCGGCTCACGCCGACCGCCGCGCCACGCGCCTTGAACGACCCGGTCGGGGTCAACCCCTCGTCCTTCACGAGCAGGTCCGGAATCCCGATCTCCGCGCCGTACGCCGGCGCGCGCAACAGCGGCGTCCAGCCCTCGCCCAACGTGGTCACGTGCCGCTCGTCGGCCACCGGCAGCACCTCGCGATAGCGCCACAGGTCAGCCGGGCGCAGGCCGAACCGCTCCGGGGTCACCGCCGCGGCCACCGCCGCCAGGTCGTAGCGCGCCAGCAGCGGCGAGCCGCACCCGCACAGGTTGGCCGGTCGGCCGGCATCGTGCTCCCGCCCGCAGCGCGGGCACTCCAGGTGAGTCAGGTACACGATGCTCCTCGCCGTCAGCTCGCCTCGATGCTCAGCCAGCGGCGGCTGCGCCGACCCGGCTCGTAGACCGAGTCCAGCCGCTTGGCCACCACCCCGGGCAGCCCCTGCCCGCGGGCCGTGTCCAGCGCCTCGGCGCCGGTGCCGGGGAACCACGGCGGAGTCTGCCAGTGCGGTCCGGTCAGCGCCAGACCGTCGAGCAGCTCCCGGCGCTGCGCGTACGGCACGTCCGTGCTGCTCACGCCCTCCAGCCAGAGCAGGTCGAAGAGAAGGAACTGCGCGTCGGCGGCGGCCCGCTTCGGCCGGGCCGGGCGGACCCGCCCGGCGGGGTCAATCCGGACCAGCACGCCGTCCAGCACGGCCTCCGTCGGGGCCAGCGCCTCGGCCATCTCCCGCAACCAGGGGTACGCCCCGGTGACGTCCTCATCGGTCTCCGACAGCAGCCGCAGGCGGCCGCCCGAGACGTAGGCCATCGCCCGTACCCCGTCCCAGCGCAGCTCGTACCCCCAGTTCCCGCCGTCGCCCGGCAACCGGCCGGACGGGGTGGGGTGCATCGGGCGCACCAGTTCCGGCATGCTCGTCCACCCGGGCGGGGGCGGGTCGGTACGGCGGACCATCCAGTCCCGGCCGTCGCGGCCACCCGTGGCGAACAGGACGTACCGGCCGCTGGTGCGGTCACCGTGCAGCACCACGATCACCTCGTCGTCGCGCCACTTCTCGCACTGGTAGGTGCCCCGGTCGTGCACGGTCATCGTCCCGCCGCCGTACTCGCCGGCCGGGATCTCGCCGTGGAAGTCGAGGTACTCCATCGGGTGGTCCTCGGTGTGCACGGCGAGGTGGTTGCGGCCGGTGTCCCGGGGCAGGCCGCGGGGGACCGCCCAGGAGGCGAGCACGCCGTCGCGCTCCAGCCGCAGGTCCCAGTGCAGCGCGCGGGCGTGGTGCTGCTGGATCACGAACCGCGCCTCGCCGGCCCGGCGGCGCCGGCGCGGCCGCTCCGGCGGCACCGGCTCCGGGGTGCGGGCCGCGTCCCGCTTGCGCCGATACTCCTCCAGACGGTCCGCCACACCGGCATTCTCCGGCAAACCGCCCTGCTCCGCCGGTTGCCCGGATCCGGGGCATGTCCCCGGCGATCAGGGGTAGAACCCTCGGCATGGACCAGCACCTCGACCAGCCCACCGCGCTGCTTCCTGGCGACGTACGGATGCCGATGCTCGGTTTCGGCACCTGGCAGGCCACCGGCCAGGCCGGCCACGACGCCGTGCTGGCCGCCCTCGACGCCGGCTACCGGCACATCGACACCGCCACCATGTACGGCAACGAGGAGGAGGTCGGCCGGGCGGTCAAGGAGAGCGGGCTGCGCCGCGAGGACATCTTCATCACCACCAAGCTGCCGCCGGACCGGATGGGGCGGGAGCGGGAGACCATCGAGGCGAGCCTGCGCGCGCTCGGCACCGACCACGTCGACCTCTGGCTGATCCACTGGCCGCCGGCCTCACCGGCCGACAGCATCCCGATGTGGCGGGAGCTGCTCGCGGCCCGGGACGAGAACCTGACCCGGGCGGTCGGGGTGAGCAACTACAGCACCGCGCAGATCGACGAGCTGATCCAGGCCACCGAGGAGAACCCGGCGGTCAACCAGATCCGCTGGAGCCCGTCGCTGTACGACCGGCAGCGCCACGTCGCGCACCGCGACCGGGGCGTCGTGCTGGAGGGCTACAGCCCCTTCAAGACCAGCGACCTCTCCGACCCGGTGCTGACCCGGATCGCCGCCGCGCACGACGTGTCGCCGGCGCAGGTGGTGCTGCGCTGGCACATCGACCACGAGATCGTGGTGATCCCGAAGTCGGTCACGCCGGAGCGGATCAGGGCCAACGCCGACATCTTCGATTTCTCGCTGACCGCGGAGGAGATGCGCGACATCGACGCGCTCGGCGCGTGAGCGACCAGGGCTTACCACCCCAGCGGTGGTTCCGCCAGGTGTCGAAGAGTGGAATGTCCGGCGGTCCGGCCGGACAGCGCCGAATCGTTCCGGCGAACCGGAAGAACATTCATTAGAACGTGCGTACGAATTCGGTGGTGAGGGCGGTCCACCAGCGCTCACCTGCGTCGATGGACTGCTCCAGAGGGTTGGCGGGGCCTCGTCCAGGCGAATTCGGGCCGGCCCTCCTCGTCGTCTCCGTCCGATGTGCCAGGTGGGCCCCGGGTTCATCGTCCGGGCGATGGCCTCTGCGGTGGACCGTGCCCTCGTGCCGCGCAAGGCCCCGGCCTGTGATGCCATTCCTGGCGCGCTCACCGGAATTGCTCCGCCTCATTAAATCCATTGACTGAACTTCATCCCTCGGGCGTTTCTTTGCGCTTCTTTCGGCTTCGCCGAGGGTGCGGTGCCACGCCCGGCGTGAAGCGCTGCGAACAGCCAAGACTCCACTGTGTGACGGCCGACGCCGATAAGTCCGTCTCACGGCATTCGTCCTCACAGTTCGTGACCACGCTTGTGCGGTGAGCTGCGCGCTCCCTACAGTCCCGGTGCACAGACAACTGGAGACTCACGGGGGAGGGTTCGTGGCACGTCGTAAGACTGCCACCGTCCGTTCATGTCTTGCGGCAGGTGTTGCCGTGATGACGGCGGTCGCATTGTTCGGCATTTCGGGGGAACCGGCGGCGTACCTCGCTGCCGGCCCGGATGGCGTGACGGGTGGCGTGGAGAACAGGTCCGACGAGGCGGTGTCCCTGCGAACCGCCCGTGAGACCGGCAAGCCGGTGCAGGTGAAGAGCCTTACGTCGGAGACGACGGAGGTCTTCGCGCTACCGGACGGACAGTTCCGGGCGGACATCGCCACGGGCATGCAGCGATTCCGCCGGGGCGGTGACTGGGTCCCGGTTGACCTCACCCTCAAGGCGGCGGCGGACGGCTCCGTCGCCCCCGTGGCACACCCCAACGACCTGCGGATCTCCGGCCCGGCCGGTGCCGGCCAGCACGAGCTGGCCGCGGTCGGCACCGGCGCGAACCGGGTGGCGATGGGCTGGTCGGGCGCCCTGCCCGCGCCGGTCCTCGCCGGCAACCGGGCCACCTACGTGGACGCCCGCCCCGGCGTGGACCTCGTGGTCGAGGCGACCCGGACCGGCTTCGAGCAGTTCCTGGTCGTCAAGACCCGGGACGCCGCCGCTCAGGTCGAGACCGTCGCCTTCCCGTTCACCGGCCCCGGCGTCGCCGGGTCGAACCGCGCCAAGGACGGCTCGATCGCGATCACCGACCGGGCCGGCAAGCAGACCGCGCACATCCCCGCCCCGCTGATGTGGGACGCGAAGAAGAACGCGATCACGGGTGGGCCCGCCGCCGAGAAGCCCGTCCGCACCGAGCTGACCAAGCGCGGTGACGCCGTCGAGCTGACCCTCGCCCCGGACCGCGCCTGGCTGCGCGACCCGGCCACCGCGTACCCGGTGACCATCGACCCGACGGTCAACCCACTCGGCACCACCTTCGACACCTGGGTCCGGCAGACCGTCACCACCGACCAGAACCAGGAGCCCGACCTGCAGATCGGTCTGCTGGCCACCACGCCGGCCACCCTCACCCGGTCGTTCCTCACCTGGGACACCACGGTGCTGGCCGGTAAGCAGATCAACTCGGCGACCGTCTCGTTCTATAACTTCTGGTCGCACACCTGCACCCCGACCTCGTGGGAGATCTGGACGACCGCCCCGTCGACCTACACCACGACGTTCACCAACCAGCCCGCCTGGGACACCGTCGGTCCCGACGCCCGGTCCACCGCCACCGCCGGTGGCGGCTCCGGCTGCACCAGCGCCGACGCCTGGGCCAACATCGACGGAAAGACCTTCTTCCAGAAGGCCGCCACCGCCAACAAGACCCGGGCCGGCATGGGCGTGCGGGCCACCGACGAGACGGTCACCGCCGGCTTCAAGCAGTTCCGGTCCCGGGAGGGCGGCAGCGCCGCCGAGGACCCGAAGGCGTCGGTGACCTACAACTCCTGGCCGACCGTCACCGCGCGGGCCACCGTCCCGGCCACGAGCTGCGTGACCGGCTCCGGCCGGCCGACGGTCAACACCCTGACTCCGCAGCTCAAGGCCACCGTCTCCGACGGTGACGGCACCGCCATGACGGTCACCTTCGAGTGGTGGGCGATGAACGCCGACACCCCGATCGGGTCGGCCGTCTACAGCAGCGTCGCCTCCGGGGCCACTGCTGCCACCACCGTGCCGGCGGGCGCCTTTGTCGACGGCGGCATCTACCGCTGGCGGGTCAAGGCCCACGACGGAGTGTCCGGCAGCGACGTCTGGTCCTCGTTCTGCGAGATGCAGGTCTACACCACCGTCGCGCCGACGACCGGCTGCACGGGCGGCACCGAGAGCGACTTCAACGGCGACGGCGTCGCCGACGTCGCGATCGCCGACCCCGAAGCCACCGTCAACGGGCAGGTCCGGGCCGGCCGGGTGAACGTCGCCTACGGCGGCAGCACCACCGTCCACACTCTGCACGAGGGAGTCACCAACGTTCCGGGCGCAGCCGAGGCTGGTGACCGGTTCGGCACCTCGATCTCCGCGTACGACCACAACAACGACGGCTGCACCGACCTCGCAGTCGGCGTGCCCAACCAGGCGGTCAGCGGCCAGCCCTACGCCGGCGCGGTCTACGTGCTGCTCGGCTCGCCCGCGGGCCTGGCCCAGGGGCCGGCCCCGGTGGTCTACCACCAGGACGTCACCAACGTGCCGGACGCGGCCGAGGCCCACGACTGGTTCGGCTACTCGGTGGCCGGCAGCCGCACCGCCGGCGGCGAGCCCTACCTGGTGATCGGCGTGCCCGGTGAAGGGCTCTCCACCACCGCACCCGTCACCGGCGTCGTGCACTACCTGCGCGGCAACCTGAACCTGGCGATGAGCCAGGGCACCGGCACTGGCTTCCCCGGCGGCATTCCCGGCTCGGCCGAGATCGACGACCGTACCGGCTACGCGGTGGCCGCCTCCAAGCACCACTGGGCGGTCAGCTCTCCGGGCGAGGCTATCGGCACCGAGGCCTTCGCCGGAGCGGTGAACGTCTTCAGCCACACGCTGACCAACGGCCTGCCGACGCTCGCCGCCGGGCTGACCCAGGACGCCACGAACGTCTCGAACGTCTCGGAGAACAACGACAACTTCGGCAAGTCGATCTCCATCGCGCCGTACCGGCCGGTGGGCTCGACCGCCAGAGACTCGCTGGTAGTCGTCGGCGTGCCGGGCGAGGACATCACGGTCGCGGCGACGAACACCCCGGCGCCGGACGCCGGCCTGGTGCACCGCTTCCACGTCACCGCCGCCAACACCTACACCGAACTACCCGAGATCACCTACGCGTCCGAGGACGGCGACTACCTCGGCGAGAAGGTCGTGGTGGTGAACACCAACCCGGCCGCCGAAGGCACCAACTCGACGATGTTCATCGCCATCGGCGTCCCGGGCGAGAACATCGGCGACGAGGTCGACGCCGGCCGGGTGCGGATCTTCCCGGCGCTGGCCAACCCGATCGGCACGCCGGTGACGATCGAGCGCAACGGGACGAGCCTGCCGGGCAGCACCCGGGCGCAGGAGATCGTCGGCACGTCGCTCGGTGCGACGTCCCAGCGTCTGCTCGTGGGCACGCCCTACGGCGACGACGCTGTCCACGCGTACACCTGGTCCGCCCTGGCCGGAGGCACCACGACTCCGACGCAGAGCTGGAAGCCCGGGGTGAACGGCCTGCCGACCGGCAACAGCGTCTTCGGGGCGGCGGTCAGCTGATGGCACGCATCAATCCACGCAGTTCAACGGGGGAGGACCTGAGGGTGGCCCGTCGTACGAGAAAGCGGGGCCGGCTCTTCACGCTCGGCCTCATGGTGGGCCTCGCCGGCCTGCTGTCCAGCGCCGCGTTCGTGGAACCGCCGCAGTCGGCGCCGGCCACCGCGCCGGTCGCCGCGGTCGAGGAGAGCCCGGTCCGTGACACCGAGGCCGAGGCGCTGCTCGCGGCCAAGGCGCTCAACCAGTCGGTCGAGGTGCTCGCAGAGCGCAGCGAGTACCGCGACGTGTTCGCCCAGCCCGACGGCACGCTGGTCGCCAACGAGCACACGCAGGCGGTCCGGGTGCTCCAGAACGACGCGTGGGTGCCGGCCGACGCGACGCTCGTGGCCCAGCCCGACGGGACGTACGCGCCCACGGCGGCGCTGCTCAACATGCGGCTGTCCAACGGCGGCACCACGCCGCTGATGGTCGCCGAGCGGGACTCCCGGGTCATGACGCTCACCTGGCCGAACCCGCTGCCGACGCCCACCGTCAACGGCGACCAGCTCGTCTACCCGGGGGTCTTCCAGGACGTCGACCTGGTCGCGTTCGTGACCGTCGAGGGCTTCTCCCACGTCCTGGTGCTCAAGACCCCCGAGGCGGCCAACCTGCCGGAGCTGCAGAACCTGCGGCTCGGCGTCACCGGCCAGGGGCTCACCATCCAGGAGACCGAGGACGGCGGCATCGTCGCCCTCGACCCGGCCACCGGCAACCCGGTGATGGAGGCCGACGCGCCGACCATGTGGGACAGCGGCAGCCAGGAGGGCGGGGAGGCCGTCACCAGCGGGCTGCGCTCGTCCGCCATGGCGGACACCGACACCACCACCGGCTCGGAAGACCCGAACGAGGCGTCCGCCCGGGGCCCCGGTGAGGCCTCGCAGGTCGCCCAGGTCGGGCTCTCCTACTCCCAGGGCGCCCTGAGCCTCACCCCGGACGCCGCCATGCTCG
The DNA here is from genome assembly GCF_051386295.1 of Micromonospora sp. URMC 105. NCBI lineage: Bacteria > Bacillati > Actinomycetota > Actinomycetes > Micromonosporales > Micromonosporaceae > Micromonospora > Micromonospora sp. URMC 105. The sequence continues at coordinate 19,587 of NZ_JBPQTL010000019.1, forward strand.
CCGACCCGGACACCACCTACCCGGTGTACGTGGACCCGGTGTGGCAGGGCAGCACCAACAGCGCCTGGGCGATGGTGGACAGTGGCTACCCGTCCGAGGAGTACTGGAAGTTCGACGGCAAGCGGCACGAGCGCATCGGCCGGTGCCCCAGCTCCTGCAACAACTCGCTGGTGAAGCGCCTCTTCTACCGGCTCTCCACGCCGTACGCGGGCACGACGATCCTGGAGGCCAAGCTCCGGGTGACGATGCAGCACGTCTACAACTCCACCGCCCGGGCGGCGGCGCTCTATCTGATGCCGGCGGGCATCGCCACCACCACCAACTGGAGCAACCAGCCCGGTGGCTCCAGTTGGTCGACCGCGACGCACCTGGACACCAACTCGCCCACCAGCGTGCAGTCGACCTGCACCTCCACCAACCAGAACACCGAGTGGGACGCCAAGTCGGCCGTACAGACGGCCGTGGCGAGGGGGTGGAGCAACGTCACGCTCGGCTTGAAGTCGGTCAACGAGAGCGACTCGACGCACACCAAGCGTTTCTGCGACAACGCCGTGCTCTCGGTCCGCTACAACCGGGCGCCGCTGATTCCCAACCAATCCGATCTGCTCCTGTCGCCCGGCGGCATCTGCGCCTACGGCTCCGCCGCGCCCCTGACCTCCGAGGTGCCGCGGCTGGACGCGTTCATCCGTGACCCGGACCACTCGTCCTCCCACACCGAGCAGGTCCAGGCCGAGTTCCGGGTGACCTACACGCCGAACGGCACGTCGACCCCGACAGTTCTCCAGACCAAGACTGGGTTCAAGGCCAGCGGGTCCAAATTCAGCTACTGGGTGCCCAAAACCATCCCGCAGAACGTGGTCATCTCCTGGGATGTCCGTGGTGGTGACGGCGTGAGCTGGGGTCCGTGGAGTTCGGACGGTTCCCGGAACGTATGCCAGTTCACGTTCGATGCGACCAGTCCGAAGGTTCCCGACGTCGATTCTCCGGACTACCTCGCCGACAGCGAGGACACCACTCCCGAGTGCCTCGACGACGAACAGTGGCGTGGCTCCATCGGGGTCGAGGGCGCCTTCACCTTTACTCCTGCGACCGGGGACACCGACGTCACCGAGTACGAGTACACCTTCAATGACGAGCCGGCGGTTCGGGTGAAGCCGGCCACCGCGACCACCCCGGTCACGATCAGGTGGGCGCCGAAGAAGGAGGGTCCGAACAACCTCTTCGTCAAGGCCATCGACCTGGCGAAGCGGCACAGTGCCCCCGCCACCTGCACGTTCCGCGTTGGCAAGCGGCCTCCAGTGGCGCAGTGGCCGATGGCCGACGCGGCAGGAGCATCGCGTGCGGACGACGCCCGGGGCTCGAACGACGCCAGGATCGGCAGCGGCGTCAAGTTCGACCAGCCGGGTTCGCTCGGCAAGTGGGACACTGCCGCCACCTTCGACGGCACGTCCAACGCCTATCTGGTCACCGACAAGTCGGTGCTGACGGATACGGGCCAGAGCTTCTCGATTACAGGGTGGTTCCGGGTCGACGACATCAACCGGCGCCAGGTGGCGGTCAGCCAGGACGGTACCGGCGAGCCAGGTTTCAGCCTCGGCGTCGACCAGGGCACCTGGTTCTTCCGGATGCCTACGAACGATGTCATCAGCCTGGGCGAATGGAAAGTGACCGCGGGTCCGGCGACCACTGACTGGACCTTCATCACGGCGGTCTTCGACGGTCCGAACAAGAAGATCTCTCTGCAGGTCGGTGCAGGTTCTCCAGTCGTCAAGGACCGTCGCTCGCTGGTCCGGGCCCGTGGTGCCCTCCAGCTCGGCCGGCACACCTACAAGGGCGGCGAATACTCCGACTTCTGGAAGGGGGGCATGGCGGACGTATCCGTCTTCGACCGCCCAGTCGTGAGCGAGGACGTGGCCGGCCTGGAGAAGCACAAGCTGGACCGCAAGGGTTACTGGCAGATGAGCACCCAGACGGCCAAGAACACCCCGAACTACGACGCCGGCGGAGAGGCGCTGATCCTCGGGCAGGAGGACAGTCTCGTGCGGAGCGCCAACCCGATCACCGGCATGATGGGCCAGGGGTATCTGCTGTTCAAGGGGCAGAAAGGCCAGTACGCCGAGACGGCCACGCCGCTCGTCGACCCTGCGGGCAGCTTCACCATCACCGCTCGGGTTCGTTTTACAAGCGGCTCACAGAACCATCCGATGACGGCGGTCTCGATCAAGGGTGCCGACAACAGCAGCGTCGCGGTCGTCCGCAGCAATGCCGCCGGGTTCTGGGAGATGGCCGCTACCGCTGACACTGGCGCCGGTGCAGTGTTCAAGCCGGCCGTCCACGGCAACAGCCCGTCTCGGGTGGGCAAGGGCGACCACATTGCGCTGGTCTACAACGGGTACAGCCGTGAGTTCCTGTTCTATCTCAACGGTAAGCCCCGCGCCGTACAGCTCGACAAGCCGCTGCCCGCCCTGAGCAGCATTCAGCTCGGCAGGGCATTCATCAACGGCGTGGATCAGGAGTACCTCTCCGGGGCCATCGACGACGTCCGGATCTACAACGGCGTGGCGGACAAGATCAAGATCGATCGGACCAGCCTGGTCATCGAGCAGCCCAACCTCTGACATCACCGGCGTCGGGGCCGTCCTCCCGGGGACGGCCCCGACGCCTTCTGCTTACCTGTCCAATCAACCCCTGGGGAGGGTGGATGTTCTCCCGACTCCTGGTCGCGTCCGGCGCTATGCAGCGCCGGGTGGTGCGACCGGTGTCCTGGGCGATGGCCGGTGTGATGAGCGTGAGTCTCATCCAGGTGGCCACCGCCCCCGCCTCGGCCGCGGCGGAGCGTAAACGCCCGACGGCCACCGACGTGGGCAAGACCGTGCCCAACCGCGCCCCGCTCGGCGTCAAGCCGCGCAAGGGCAACCCGGCGGCGGACGCCGCCACGACCACTCCCGCCAAGGTCACCTGGCCCGCGGCGGGTGCCACCGAGATCACCGTGCCCGCCGCTCCGGTGACCGCGCCAGCGCAGGCCGGGGCACGCGACTCCGGTAAGACCGCCAAGGTCACCACCGGGCCCGAGGCCACCGCCAAGGCCGGCGGCCTCTCGGTGTCGGTCGCTGCCGTGGCCGCTCCCGCCCCGAAGGCCGGAGCCAAGTCGGTGGCCCCGGCGACGACGCCGGCCATCGCTCCCAGCAAGGTCCGCGTCGAGGTGCTCGACCGCAAGGCCTCCGAGCGGGCCAGGGTCGACGGCCCCCTGGTGCGGATGAACCGCGCCGACGGCCAGCAGACGGCTGGTGACGTCAAGCTCGGCGTCAGCTACGAGGGCCTGGCCGGCGCGTACGGCGGTGACTTCGGCTCCCGGCTGAAGCTTGTGAAGCTGCCGGAGTGCGCGCTGACCACGCCGGAGAAGGCGGCCTGTGCCGCCGAGCCGGTGCCGACCGTCAACGACGCGGAGAAGCGCACCCTGTCGGCGACGGTGAGTGCGGCGTCCAGCGGCACCACCTTCGCGATGATGGCCACCGAGTCCTCCTCGCAGGGCGACTACGGCGCCACGAAGCTCGCGCCGTCGTCGAAGTGGTCGGTGGCCCCGTCCACCGGTGGCTTCTCCTGGAGCTACCCGGTGCGCACGCCTCCGGTGCCGGGTGGCGGAGCGCCGGGCATCACCCTGGCCTACTCGTCGCAGTCGGTCGACGGCCGCACGGCGGCGACCAACAACCAGGGCTCCTGGGTCGGCGAGGGCTTCAACTACGAGCCCGGCCACATCGAGCGCCGCTACAAGTCGTGCTCGGACGACGGCCACGACCAGTACGTCGACCAGTGCTGGGCGTACGACAACGCCACGATCCTGCTCAACGGCAAGTCCACCGAGCTGGTGAAGAGCGGCAGCACCTGGAAGTTCGCCACCGACGACGGCTCCAAGGTCGAGCGGTCCACCGGCGCGGACAACGACGACAACGACGGTGAGCACTGGAAGGTCACCACGACCGACGGCACCGAGTACTACTTCGGGCTGAACAAGCTCCCCGGCTGGGTCACCGGCAAGGAGACGACCAACTCCACCTGGACGGTGCCGGTCTTCGGTGACGACGCCAACGAGCCCTGCAACAAGGCCACCTTCCTGGAGTCGTACTGCGACCAGGCGTGGCGGTGGAGCCTCGACTACGTCAAGGACCGCTACGGCAACGTCAGCTCGTACTACTACGCCCGCGAGACGAACCACTACGCCCGGTCCAAGAAGACCGACGTCAACGGCGTGCCCTACCACCGGGGCGGCTACCTCAAGCGGGTCGACTACGGGCAGCGGCACAACGCCGTCTACACCACCAACGCCCCGGCTCGGGTGCGGTTCGACGTCAAGGAGCGGTGCCTGCCGACCGGGACCATCGACTGCGACCCGCAGGACCTGACCACCACCACCGCGCCGTACTGGCCGGACGTGCCGTTCGACCGCAACTGCAACGCGAACATCAAGTGCAAGCTCGACCAGATCAGCCCGACGTTCTGGACCCGTGCGCGGCTGACCGGCATCACCACCGAGATCCGCGAGGGCACCGGCTGGACCCCGGTCGACAACTGGAAGCTCGACCACCTGCTCACCGACAACGGTGACGGCTCCCGCACGCTCTGGCTCCACAAGATCACCCACACCGGCATGTACGGCGCCGGCGCGGACATCGCGATGCCGTCGGTGGAGCTGGGCGGCCTCCAGCTGCCGAACCGGGTGGACCGGGACAACGACAACATCGGCCCGCTGGTCCGGTTCCGCCTCGCCACGGTCTGGACGGACACGGGCGGCCAGATCGACGTCAACTACGCCACCCCGGACTGCACCGCCAGCACGTTGCCGACCGAGGGCAACAGCACCAAGCGCTGCTACCCGGTGAAGTGGAACCCGCTCGGCACCGGCGACCCCATCACGGACTGGTTCTTCAAGTACGTGGTCGCCGCGGTCATCGAGACCGACCGGACCGGCGGCGCGCCGGACATGGTCACCAAGTACAACTACCTCGACGGCGCCGCCTGGCGTAAGGGCGACCCGGACGGGATCGGCGACCCGAAGGACCTCACCTGGAACGAGTGGCGGGGCTACGGCAAGGTCGTCGTCACCGTCGGCAACGGCCAGACCCAGACCACCAAGACCGAGTACCGCTACCTGCGCGGCATGCACGGCGACAAGATCCCGAGCAGCACGAGCACCCGGGACGTCCGGGTGACCGACTCCGACGGCGTCGAGCACATCGACTACGACCAGTTCTCCGGGCACCAGTTGGAGAGCACGGTCTACAACGGCGCGGCGGTGGTCAGCCGGAACATCGCCACCCCTTGGCGGCACAACACCGCTACCGAGTCGCACACCTGGGGCGACAAGAAGGCCTGGTTCACCAACACCTCGGCCACCCGCAGCTTCGTCGCGCTGGCCGGAGGAGGTTTCCGGGAGACCAAGAACGTCTCCACCTTCGAGACGACCTTCGGCCGCGTCACCCAGACCGAGAACCTCGGCGACGTGAACGTCACCGGTGACGAGGCCTGCAACCGCACCACGTACGCCGACAACGCGACCGTTCACCTCTACAGCCTGGTGGCGCGCACCGAGTCGGTGTCGGTGGCGTGCTCCGTCACGCCGGACCGCAAGACCCAGGTCATCTCCGACAACCGGACGCACTACGACGGCAAGGCCTTCGGGGTGGCGCCGACGTTCGGCAACCCGACCAAGTCGGAGCGACTGAAGAGCCACGACGGCACCACCGCGACCTACATCACGGCCGCGTCGGGCACCTTCGACTCGTACGGCCGCCCGAAGACGGCGACCGACGCGATGGGACAGACCACCACCACCGACTACACCGAGACGAACGGTCTGACCACCAAGGTGGTCGAGACCAATCCGCTCGGCCACCTCACCACGACGGAGTACGCCCCTGCCTGGGGAAGCCCGATCAAGCAGACCGACCCGAACAACCTGGTCAGCCTGCTGGAGTACGACCCGCTGGGCCGGCTGACCAAGGTGTGGATGCCCGACCGCACGGGTGCTGCCGGGCTCGACCCGAGCATCAAGTACACGTACCTGATCCGCACGGACAAGCCGGTCGCAATCAAGACCGAGAAGCGGCAGAACGACGGCACCTACAGCGTCGAGTACAAGCTGCACGACGGCCTGCTGCGTCCGCGCCAGGTGCAGACCGAGGGGCCGAACGGCACCCGCATGGTCGCCGACACCATGTACACCCCGACCGGCAAGCTCGACCGGACGTACGCGACCTACAACGCCGCGGGCGCGCCGACCGACACCATCTTCCCCGCCACCGTGGGCGAGGTGGAGGGCCAGACGTTCTACGTCTACGACGGGGCGGACCGGGTCACGGCGGAGATCACCTCCGTCGCGGGCAACGAGAAGTGGCGGACCACCACCACCTACGGCGGTGACCGCACCTCGGTCGACCCGCCGCAGGGCGGCATCCCCACCACAACGATCACCAACGCCCTGGGGCAGACCACCCAGCTGCTGCAGTACAAGGGCACCGGCCCGACGGGCACGTTCGACAAGACGGAGTACACCTACACCCCGTCCGGTCAGGTCGCCACGGTCAAGGACCCGGCCGGCAACGTCTGGAAGCACGAGTACGACCAGATCGGCCGCAAGGTCAAGTCGATCGACCCGGACGCCGGCACGTCGACGATCACGTACGACAACCTGGACCGGGTCACCAGCACCACCAACGGCGTGGGCGAGAAGATCAGCACCACCTACGACCAGATCGGCCGCAAGATCGCCACCTACAAGGGCGAGGCCGAGACCGGTGTGCGGCTCACCAGTTCGATGTACGACCTGGAGATGCTTGGTCAGCTCTCCTCGACCAGCCGTTGGGTCGGGGACGAAGAGTACGCGACCTACTACACCGCCTACGACGAGTTCTACCGGCCGCACGCCACCTACTACCAGGTGCCGCAGCACGCCGGTACCGAGCTGGCCGGGATGTACAGCTTCGCCACCGAGTTCAACGAGGACGGCACGGTCCGAGCGGTGGGCATGTCCGAAGGTGGTGGTCTGCCGGTCGAAAGCATCGCCTATACCTACGACAATCTGGAGCGGCTCACCGCCACCACGGGTGATGTCCCCTACCTCACCGACGTCGACTACTCGACCACTGGTGAGGTCATCCAGACCGAGGCGGCGCTGGGCGCCAACAAGGTCTGGTCGACCTACCGGTATGAGCAGGGTTCGAAGCGGCTGACCAACCTGCGGCTGGACCGCAGCGGCGCACCGGTCATCGACCTCGACGCCAACTACACGTACGACGCCTCCGGCAACATCCTGCGGATCTCTAACACCCCGTCGGGAACCCGGGACGTTCAGTGCTTCACCTACGACTACCTGCGCCGCATGGAGCAGGCGTGGACGTCGGCGAGCACCGCGACGGACCCGTGTGCCGGCGGACCGTCGGTGACAGGTGTCGGTGGGGTGGCTCCTTACCACCACGCATACACGTTCGACCTGACCGGCAACCGTAAGACGGAGACGCAGTACGGCACCGACGGCAGCACGCTGATCAATCGGGCGTACACGTACCCGACGGCGGGCACGGCGCAGCCGCACACGCTCCGCCAGATGACCGAGACCACCCCGCAGGGTGACCGTCTCTACTCCTACGAGTACGACGCCGCCGGCAACACCAAGCGGCGAACGAAGGTCGGCGAGGACCAGAACCTGGTCTGGGACGCCGAGGGCAACCTCGAGTCGGTCACCGACGCCGCCGGCAAGAAGACCAGCTTCTTCTACGACGTGGACGGCTCCCGCATGCTCCGCAAGGAGCCGAACGCGACGACCCTCTACCTGCCGGGCATGGAGATCCGGCTCAACCACACCACCCGGGCCACCGACGCCACGCGTTACTACTCGCTGCCGGGCGGTGGCACGGTCGTCCGCAAGCTCAACGGCCTGTTCTACGTGGCCTCCGACCACCACGGCACTGGCCAGGCGACGGTCGACGAGACCGGCGCAATCACGCACCGGCGCACCACGCCGTTCGGTGAATCCCGAGGTAACCCGCCGGCACCAGGGCAGTGGCCGACCGAAAAGGGCTTCGTCAACGGCAACCTGGACTCGACCACGGGTCTGGTGAACATCGGGGCCCGCGAGTACGACATCGTCACCGGTCGGTTCATCTCCGTCGACCCGATCATTGACAACGGCGATCCGCAGCAGATGAACGGGTACGCCTACGCCAACAACAACCCGATCTCGTTCTCCGACCCCGACGGCCTGAAGGCGTGCTCTGACGACGCCTGCGGTCCCGGTGCGGACTACGAGGACATGTACGGCAACTACCACAAGGTCAAGGGGCACAACGACGGTTGTGGGGGTTGCTCGGGCGCGTACGACCCGGACGAGCCGACCAAGAATGTCTGGAACAATCCTCGCGCCAGTGAGGCTGACCGCCGAGCGGCTCTCGCAGCTGCTGTGGAGAAGGAGCGGCAGGCGCGAATCGCGCGAGCCAAGCAGAAGATTCTCGACTCGGCTAAGGCCTTGGCGAAAATTCTCGCGGACGAGTTGGGCATCACCGATGCACTCAGCTGCTTCACGCAGGGTGACTTGGGTGGCTGCTTGGCGACAGCCGGCAACATCGCGGGTGCCATGCTTGGCGGCGTCCTCGGGAAGCTCGCCGTACGGTATGGCGCTCCATGGAAGTGGAAAAAGCTAGCCAACCTCACCACTAAGGTCAAGGGCCTACTTGGCGACCTCGTCGATGGAGCGAAGAGCCTTCTCAATAAGGGCTGCCACAGCTTCGCCCCGGGCACGGTGGTCCTCATGGCTGACGGGTCCACCCGGCCGATTGAGAAGGTGAAGCCAGGCGACAGGGTCCTGACCGCCAACACCATCAAGGGGAAGCAGGAGTCGCACTCTGTTGTCGCGACTCACATCAACCGCGATGTTCTCCTGACCGACCTGATTATCTCAGTCGGTGCGCAGCGGAAGGCTCTGGAAACCACCCAGAACCATCCTATCTGGAGCCTCAGCCGCAACGACTGGGTGGAGGCCGGCAAGCTTCGACTGGGCGAGAAACTGCGGATGCTCGACGGGTCCTCTGCCGACGTCGTGGCCGCACGCTCCTACCTCGGCGCCAAGCGAATGTACGACCTGACGGTCGACGTCACTCACACCTACTTCGTCGGGGTAGGCACCGGCTCGGTCCTCGTCCACAACAACAACGAGATTTGTGACGTCCCCACCCTGAAGGGTTATGCCAAGCAAATTCGTGAGGCAGGCGACAGTCCCCATGCAGTCAACGGCAGAGTGATCGCGGTGGGTCAGGACGAGGCTGGTAACCTCACTGTCGGCTCGAGTAACGGCCTCGATGCTGGCATGAGGAACATGGCCAAGAAGCTCAATATCAGAGTTGTAAAGGACCACAAAGGTAACCACGCGGAGGAGGACCTCTTGGTGGACAACCAAAACTTCTTCGATCCACCACTCAAGCGTGTGGCGAGTGACAATCAGGGTGCATGCGGCCCGGATAGGCATGATTGTGCTGGTCAGATGGATGCTTTAGGGATCGAGCACAACTGATGGCCAATTTTGATCTCGATTCGACAATCCAACACCTTGCTCTCTCCCTCGAGCCGCTCTCGTCGCGTGCAAGGTCGGCTCTGTTCGGAGCCTGCGCCGAGGCGTTGGCGCCGCTGCTCGATGATGTCGAGCAGCGGACCTCAGCAAAATGGTCCTTCCCGGACGTCCGGATTGCGCTCGACCTTGTCAGGGATCATGTTGTGGGCGGTGCGCCGCAAGGTGACCATACTGAGCTGCGGCAGCGCCTGCTGGATTCGGTGCCGAACGGCCACGAGCTGGACTCGCCGTGGAGCACTTACGCGCAGGATGCCTTGATATGTGTGGACGCTGCGGTAGTTGCGGCTTCAGTCGCGGATGGTGACTTCAAACCAATTTGGATCCAGTACGCGATTGAGCCCATGGTTGTCTCCCTGGATGTTCAGGGGTACGACGTGGAATTCGCTCCCGTTCCAGTGGGGGGCAACGAACTCCAGGCGCAACTCGATCGAGCCGTCGAGTTCTTGCAGGCGGCTACCTCCAGGCTGGTCGATCCGTTGACGGTCGACCGATCCAGCTACGCGGCGCTGGTCAAAGAAGCAAGCATTATTCGGCCGGCCGTGCTCGGATAGCAGTCAGTGGCAATATCGGAGAAGTGAGGAGGGGGACGTGACGCATTGTCACGTCCCCCTGCTGCTACGAAGGTGTTTCAGGCGCGCGAGCAGGCGACCCCGTTGAGCGAGAAGCTGGTCGGCGACGAGTACGCCCCGCTCAACGTCCCCTGATACCCGAAGTTCGCGGTACCCCCCGGCGCGATCGACCCGTTGAAGCTCACGTTCCGCGCACTCACCGCCGACCCGCTCTGCGTGACCGTCGCGTTCCACGCATTGGTCACCTGCTGCCCGGCCGGCAAGCTGTACGTCAGGTTCCACCCGTTGATCGTGCTGGACCCGCGATTGGTGATCGTCACGTCCGCCGTGAACCCGTTGTTCCACACGTTCGGTGTGTACTTCACCGCGCACCCACCGCCCGTCGGCGGCGGCGTGGTCGGCGCAGGCGTGGTCGGCGGCGGGGTGGTGGAGCCGCCCCCGTTCACGCTGGCCGAGAAGGAGTTCACGGCCAGCCCCACGCCGCCCTGCCACGGCTCGAAGCCGGCCTGGATGCTCGTCAGATACCAGCTGCTGGTGATCGCCCCGCGGTTCTTCACGTCGTTGATGAAGTCCAGCACGCTGAAGTTCATGCTCGTGATCGGCGACGGCGCGACGTACGAGATGACGTTGTTGGAGCCGTTGCTGCCCCGCCAGACCTCCCAGGTCCGGCCGACCAGGGTCGTCGTGCCGACCGGCGAGCCGATGGGCTGGATCGAGCCCTGCCGGTTGAGCCAGATCATGATCTCCATCTGGTTCACCCCGTCCCGCTTGGGCGTGGGGTCGAGCCAGATGTCGTACGAGGCGTTGTAGGTGGCCCCGCTGACGTACTTGTAGTTGATGCTGCTGGTGGCGCTGCTGATCGAGCTGACCTGGATCGGCAGGTTCGTGCCGGGGGAGCAGTTGGTGTAGTGGCAGCCGACGAAGACCGACGGGTACGACACCGGCGCGCCGTTGGTCGGCGAGGAGCCCTGCTGGGTGGTGATCTCGAAGCCGGTGCTGGTGACGTTGATGCACTGCTGGGCGGTGGTACCCCAGCGGTTGTTCTGCACCACGTACCGGATCACCGTGGAGCCGTACTGCTCGCAGATCTGGGTGTCGGCGGAGGCGGTGCCGCCGAACGCGACGGCGACCAGCGATCCGGCGGCCAGCAGGCCGGCGGCGGCGATGGCGCGGAGTGGACGTTTCATCATGCTCCTCGGGACGCCGGCGTGGGGGCGCCGGACGGGACGGGGGATACGCTCGGGAGCGCTCCCATGTTCATTCGACACATTTACATGTCTGCAACATCAGTGCAACCGAAGCGGTTCAGGAAGAAGGCCCGGGACGGGGGGAGGAAGGTGCGGTGGAGCTGCCACGCCACCTGCGGGTAACGGGACCGTGACGGGGTGAAGCCGCAGGTCAGCCGGGGAGTGGGAGGCGTCGGCGCGCCGGGGGATGGCAGGTCGGCCGGGCGGTGACAAGAGTCCTTTACGCGAATGGCGATGCGGGTCCGAGGATCGTTCACGCCAGGGCCGATCAGGCCTACCGTGCGTCAATCGCGCGGAGTAGTGTCTTGCCTCCAACGCGTGCCGATCCCCCCTCCGGAGGCGTACACCACCATGGGTGGCTCCCCCCTGCGCATCCTCGTCGTCGGCGCGGGCATCGCCGGTCTGGCCGTCGCCCGGGCGCTGCGGATGGCGGGTTTCCGGCCGGACGTCACGGAGAAGCTCCCCCCGAACGAGCTGGTCGACACCGGCCTCTACCTCCCGGGCAACGCCGACCGGGCGCTGCGCCGGCTCGACCTGGACGGGCCGGTCCGCCGGCTCGGTCAGGTGATCCACCGGCAGCGCTTTCTGGACGCGGCCGGCGAACCGCTCTGTGAGGTGGATCTCGACGCGCTCTGGTCGGGGGTCGGCGAGTGCCGGGCGCTGCCCCGGCGCGACCTCTACCAGGTGCTGCTCAGCGGCGCCGGTGGCGCGGTCCGGCACGGCGCCGAGGTCAGTGCCGTGGAGCTGCTGCCCGCCGGTGTCGCGGTCACCTTCACCGACGGCACCGGCGGCGAGTACGACCTGGTGATCGGCGCCGACGGGCCCGCCTCCGCGGTGCGCTCGCTGGCCGCGCTCGGCGGGCCGCCCCGCCCCGCCGGCCAGGTGGTCTACCGCGGCGTCGTGCGCGACGGCCCGGAGATCACCGACTGGACCGCGCTGCTCGGGCAGCGCGCCGGCTTCCTGGTGGTGCCGATCGGCGCGGGCCGGCTGTACTGCTACGCCGACGAGGCCGGCACGGTCACCCCGAAAGATCCGGCCGCGCGGCTGCGCGAGCTCTTCGGGGAGTACGGCGGACCGGTGCCCGCCGTGCTGGACGCGCTGCACGACGTCCAGGTGGGGCTCACCGACGAGGTCGAGCTGGGCCGCTGGCACCACGGGCGGGTGCTGCTAGTCGGCGACGCCGCCCATGCCACCGCGCCGACCCTGAGCCAGGGCGCGGCGATGGCGCTGGAGGACGCGGTGGTGCTCGCCGAGTCGCTGACCGCGGCCGGCAGCGTCGAGGCGGCGCTGGTGGCGTACGAGAGTCGCCGCCGCCCGCGTACCCGATGGGTGCGGGACCGGACCCGCGACCGCAACCGGACCCGGGACGTGCCGCCGGCGCTGCGAGACCCGCTGCTGCGCGGGCGCGGCGGGCGGATCTTCCGGGAGCACTACCGGCTCCTCGTCGACCCGCTGTAGAGCGGCCATCCATCCTGCCCCACCACCCCGAGCGGCGCACCCACCTGCCGGGGACTATCCTCCTTGCGGATGACGGCTCGCAGATAGAAGCGCGTGCCGAGCGGGACAACCGAGAACCGGAGGCCATTCGTGACCACCGTCGCACCCAAGCCGGTCGTGACCCGGCCATGGCCGGTCCGAGAGCCGGTCAAGGGGTCGGCCATCGCGCGGCTGCTGCGCACCACGGACGCGAAGCAGATCGGGATCATGTACATGGTCACCGCGTTCGTGTTCTTCATGGTCGGTGGCCTGATGGCCCTGATCATGCGTGCCGAGCTGGCGCGGCCGGGCCTGCAGTTCCTGTCGCCCGAGCAGTACAACCAGCTGTTCACGATGCACGGCACGATCATGCTGCTGTTCTTCGCGACGCCGATCGTGTTCGCCTTCGCGAACTACGTCGTGCCGCTGCAGATCGGCGCCCCTGACGTCTCCTTCCCCCGGCTCAACGCCTTCGCCTACTGGCTCTACCTCTTCGGTGGCACCATGGCGACGGCCGGCTTCATCAGCCCGGGTGGCGCCGCCGACTTCGGCTGGACCGCCTACACCCCGCTGAGCACGGTCGAGCACTCGCCGGGCGTCGGCGCCAACATGTGGGTGGTCGGCCTGGCCATCTCCGGTCTGGGCACCATCCTCGGCGCGGTCAACCTGATCACCACGATCCTGACCCTGCGGGCCCCGGGCATGACCATGTTCCGGATGCCGATCTTCACCTGGAACATGCTGGTCACCAGCCTGCTGGCGATCCTGGTCTTCCCGCTGCTGGCCGCCGCGCTCTTCGCGCTCGCCGCCGACCGGCTGCTCGGCGCCCACGTGTACGACCCGGCGACCGGCGGGCCGATGCTCTGGCAGCACCTGTTCTGGTTCTTCGGTCACCCCGAGGTGTACATCATCGCGCTGCCGTTCTTCGGCATCATCAGCGAGATCATCCCGGTCTTCTCCCGGAAGCCGATCTTCGGCTACAAGGGTCTGGTCGCCGCGACCATCGCCATCGCCGCGCTGTCGATGAGCGTCTGGGCGCACCACATGTTCGGCACCGGCCAGGTCCTGCTGCCGTTCTTCAGCTTCCTGAGCTACCTGATCGCCGTGCCCACCGGTATGAAGTTCTTCAACTGGCTCGGCACCATGTGGCGGGGCCAGATCACCTTCGAGACGCCGATGCTCTTCTCCATCGGCTTCCTGGTGACCTTCCTCTTCGGTGGTCTCACCGGTGTGCTGCTCGCCAGCCCGCCGATCGACTTCCACCTGCACGACTCGTACTTCGTGGTGGCGCACTTCCACTACGTGCTCTTCGGCACGATCGTGTTCGCCGTCTTCGCCGGCATCTACTTCTGGTTCCCGAAGATGTTCGGCCGGATGCTCGACGAGCGGCTCGGGAAGATCCACTTCTGGCTGACGATGATCGGCTTCCACACCACGTTCCTGGTGCAGCACTGGCTGGGCAACGAGGGCATGCCGCGTCGGTACGCCGACTACCTGCCCACCGACGGCTTCACCACGCTGAACACGATCTCCACGATCGGCGCGTTCATCACCGGTATCTCGACCCTGCCGTTCATCTGGAACTGCTGGAAGTCGTACAAGGCCGGCCCGGTGGTCGAGGTCGAGGACCCGTGGGGTCACGGCAACTCGCTCGAGTGGGCGACCAGTTCCCCGCCGCCCCTGCGCAACTTCGACCGGATGCCGCGGATCCGCTCCGAGCGGCCGGCCTTCGACCACAAGTTCCCGGAGCTGGCCGCCGGCCAGACCCTGGCCGGTCCGCCGGAGGGTGGCTCCAAGCCGCTCACCAGCGAGTCCGACGGTGGCGCCAGCTACCGCGAGGACACCGCGGGCAACGCCGACCAGCGCTGACCCCGCACCCGACAGCCGCCGACGGGCGCCGCACCCCATTCAGGGGTACGGCGCCCGTCGCCGTTGCGGGTCTCACCCGCGGCGGTCGGCCGACGCCCGGGGGATCCGGTGGCGGTGTCGACGTGCATTCTGGCCTCGGCAGGCGTCCGTGCCGGTCCCCGCGTGGATGGCAGTTCCGGCGGTTCGGGGTTGGCGGGCGTCGGTGCCGGTCCCGGCGTGGGTGGCAGATCCAGCGGTCCGGGGTTGGCGGCGTCGGTGCCGATCCGCGTCGGGCGCTGGGCGCCGGACGGGCCTGGTTGCGCCTGCCCGACCCGGTGGACGTGGTCGCCTACGGTCCGTCTCGCTGCGGACCCCGCCTCGTGTCGTCGGCCCCACTGGCTCGCTCCGGCCGCGAATCGCCCCGTCCTGCCTCGCCGTCGACGGGGATTCGGGTGGTTGGGTGACGGAAGGTGACGGCGGTCGGGCGGTGGTTGGTTTCGTGAGCGATATACCCGAGAGGCATATTATGCCTCTCAGGTATATCGCTCACGGAGGTGTGTGGCTGACCGCCGCGACACGCCCACGCACTGGTCCCGGCGTCCTCTGCCGTGACGCGCCCAGCACTGCCGCCCAGGCCTCCACCTGCCAGCGCCCCGGTCGGTCAGCCGGCGCCTTCGGCTGGCGCCCCGGTCGGTCAGCCGGCGCCCTCGGCCGACGTCCTCGGCCGGTCGGCCCGCGCCTTCGGCGGGCGCCCTCGGCCGGTCAGCCCGCGCCTTCGGCCGACGTCCTCGGCCGACGTCCTCGCTGACGCGGGCCGCCGGTCGCGTGACCGCCCAGCAGAGTGCGGGGACCGGACGGCGCGGCAGGCGGCGGGGGTCAGGTGGTGGCGGGAGCCAGCTCGGCGGGCTCGGAGAGCGCGGCGGTCTCGCGGCGGTGGCGCAACTCGAGAGGGAGCACGGCCAGCGTGACCGCCAGGCCGATCGCGCCGGTGACCGCGAAGCCCCACAGCGGCAGCGAGGCGTCGATCACGGCACCGGCGAGCGGCGCGCCGAGCGCGATGCCGACGGTGACGGCGGAGCCGTGCAGGCCCATCGCCTCGCCGCGTACACCGGCCGGGGCGAGCCGGCTGACCGCGTCGGAGGTCGCCGCGATGGTCGGGGCGCAGAGCGCGCCCGCCGGGATGAGGGCCAGGCAGAGCAGCCACCAGTGGTCGCCGCCCAGCCCGACCGGGATGGTGCAGAGGCTCAGCGCGGCGGCCAGCGCCAGCGGCGAGAAGGTGCGCCGGACCGCCCCGTACGCGAAGCCGCCGATCAGTGAGGCGACCGCCCACATGGTGAGCACGGCGCCGGTCCAGCCGACCTCGCCGCTGGCCCGCAGCACGGCGACGACCGCGACGTCGGTGCCGCCGAGCACCAGGGTGGCCGCGCCGCTGACCGCGAGCACGGCCAGCATCCGGGGGGTGAGCCACTCCCGTCGGGGCGTGCGGGGCTGCGGGCCGGCCGGCTCGTCCGCGCTGCGGGTGGGCGGGTTGAGCAGCCAGAACGCGATGCCCGAGGCGACCACGCCGATGCCGACCGCCCAGAGCGTGACGCGGGCGGAGACGGTGGTGGCCAGCGCCACCGCGAGCGCGGGCCCGACCATGAACGACAACTCGACCGACATCGAGTCCAGCGCGTACGCGGGGCGGCGCCGGTCCTCCGGGGCCAGCGTGGCGATGGACTGCCGGATCACCGAGAAGATCGGCAGGGCGAGCAGCCCGGCGAGGAACGCGGCCGGCAGCAGCACGGCCAGCGAGAGTGTCGGCGCGCTCGCCCAGAACACCGCCTCGGCGACGGTGGTCAGGGCGACCACCGGGCGCAGGCCGCGCCGGTCGACCAGGCGGCCGAGCAGCGGTGAGCCGAGCGCGGCCCCGACGGTCATCGCGGCGCCGACCAGGCCCGCGGCGCCGTAGCCGCGGCCGAGGTCGAGCACCACGAAGAAGGTGAGCGTCACCCCGGTCGCGGTGAGCGGGATGCGGGCCAGCACGGACACCAGCAGCAGCGATCGGAGCCCGGGCAGGGCGAGCACCTGCCGGTAAGGCGTCATGTTCATGTTGGTCCGTACCTCCGGCGGCCATCCTCGACCGGAGGTGCGACATCGGCAAGCGATTACCGGCTCAAGCGTCCCTGATCACAGGCTCACCCCGCAGGGTCACCCCGGCGCTGTCCATCGCCCGCAGCGCCACGTCGAGGGTGTCCGCTGCGACGGCGGCGGTGAGGTCGAGCAGCACGGTGGTGGCGAAGCCCTCCCGGGCCGCGTCCAGCGCGGTGGCCCGGACGCAGTGGTCGGTGGCGATCCCGACCAGGTCGATCCGGTCCACGTCGTGCCGCCGCAGCCAGTCGGCCAGGCACTCGCCGTCGTCGGCGTGCCCCTCGAAGCCGGAGTACGCCGCCGCGTGCTCGCCCTTGTGGAAGATCATCTCGACCCGGTCGGTCTTCAGGTGCGGGTGGAACTCCGAGCCGGCGGTACCGACGACGCAGTGCCGGGGCCACGAGTCGACGTAGTCCGGCGGATCGCCGAAGTGCGCGCCCGGATCGACGTGGTAGTCCTTCGTGGCGACCACGTGGTCCCAGCGGTCCGGCTCGTCGGCCAGCAGCCGGGAGACCCCGGCGGCCACCCCCGCGCCTCCGGCGACGGCGAGGGACCCGCCCTCGCAGAAGTCGTTCTGCACGTCCACGATGATCAAGGCATTGGCCATCGGAGCACCCTTCCTCAGCTTGCCGGAACGACGGTGACCGGTACGGCCGGGTCACCGCCGGAGAGCTTGAGCCCTTCCCACGGGATGGAGATCAGGCACTGCCGCAGGTGCTCCCGCGACTCGTCGAGCGAGGGCAGCGCGACCGGCTCCCCCTCGACGATGAAGGAGCGCTGGAGCAGGCGGTCGTTGGGCTGCCGGTCCGGCACGCCCTGCGGGACGATGATCTCCTCGGTCGCGGTGCCGGTGGGCTTGTGCCGGCGTACCGCGACCTTCCGGCCACCGATGGTGGCCTTGTGCTCGGAGCGCTTGACCACCGCGCGCCCCTCCACCTCGACCAGCTTGTAGACCAGCCCGGCGGTGGGCGCGCCGGAGCCGGTGACCACGGCCGTGCCGGCGCCGTACATGTCCACCGGCTCGGCGGCCAGGGCGGCGATGGCGTACTCGTCGAGGTCACCCGACACGATGATCTTCGTCTCGGTGGCGCCGAGCGAGTCGAGCAGCTCCCGGGACTGCTGGGCGATCACCGCCAGGTCGCCGGAGTCGATCCGGATCGCCCGCAGCTCCGGCCCGGCCACCTCGATCGCGTTGCGGATGCCCTGGCTGATGTCGTACGTGTCGACCAGCAGCGTGGTCTCCTTGCCCAGCGTGGCGACCTGCGAGGCGAACGCCGCCTTCTCGTCGTCGTGCAGCAGGGTGAACGCGTGCGCGGCGGTGCCGGCGGTGGGGATGCCGTACCGCTGTCCCGCGGCGAGGTTGGAGGTGAACCGGAACCCGGCCAGGTACGCCGCCCGCGCGGCGGCCACCGCCGCCTCCTCGTGGGCCCGCCGGGAACCCATCTCGATCAGGGTGCGGCCCCGGGCCGCGGTGACCATCCGGGCGGCGGCCGCGGCCACCGCGCTGTCGTGGTTGAGCACCGACAGCACCAGCGTCTCCAGCACCACGCACTCGGCGAAGCCGCCGGAGACGGTGAGGATCGGCGAGCCGGGGAAGAAGAGCTCGCCCTCGGCGTACCCGTCGACGTCGCCGGTGAAGCGGTAGCCGGCCAGCCACTCGGCGGCCCGCTCGTCCACCACCCCGTTGCGCCGCAGGAAGTCCACCTCGTCGGCGTCGAAGCGGAAGTCGCGGATCAGCTCGACCAGCCGGCCCGTCCCGGCGACCACCCCGTAGCGGCGCCCGGCGGGCAGCCGCCGGCTGAACACCTCGAAGGCGCAGTGCCGCTCGGCGGTGCCGTCCCGCAGGGCGGCGCTGACCATGGTCAGCTCGTAGTGGTCGGTCAGCAGCGCGGGGCGAAGGGTGCTCACCGCCCCAGCCTAGAGTTTACGCCGGTTCAGCGCCGTCGTGGCCCGTGATCGACCGCAGCGCCGCCGGCAGCTCCACCCGCCCGGTGATGCCGAGCTTGCTGTAGACCCGCTGGAGGTGGTTCTCCACGGTGCGGGTGGACAGGTACAGCTGCTCGGCGATGGCTCGGCTGGTCACCCCCGCAGCGGCCAGCTGGGCGATCTGCCGTTCCCGGTCGGAGAGCACCGGCCGCAACGCCTCCAGCGCCGGCGTGCGGAGCTGGTCGCAGCCACCCAGCAGGGCGGCGAGTCGCTGGTGCGCGGTGCCGGCCGACGCGGCGCGTTCCCGGCGCAGCTCGCGCAGCGCGGTCGCGGTGGCCTCGGCGGCCCAGACCGGCAGGTCGAGCGCGGCGAAGCCGTCGGCCACCTGCAGCAGCTCGGCCCCGTCACCGGCGACGCCCGCCCGGGCGTAGCGGGCCAGCAGCGGCGGCAGCACGCCCTCGACCCGCTCGCAGAGCTCACCCAGCCGCTGGGCGACGGTACGCCGGCTGCCGTCGGTGCAGGTCGGGCCGACCGGCGACGCCGCCTGCCCGAGCCGGACCAGGTCGTGCAGGACCAGCACCTCGTGCCCGGCGAAGCCGTCGGCGCGCAGCCGGTCGGCCAGGTCGCACAGGTGCTTGGTGGCGCCCGGCAGGTCGCCACCGGCCGCCAGCACCGCGCCGCGGGCCTGCTCCAGCCACGGGTAGAGCACAACCATGCCCGGGGCGTGCGTCCGGTCGGCCTCGGCCATCGCCTCCGCGGCGTGCCCGGCCTCGCCGCGCAGCGCCGCCGCCTGGGCCCGCTCGGCCTGCGCCAGCCCGGCGTAGACCCGGCTGGTGGCCAGCACCGCGCAGGCGCCGAGGCTGACCTTGAGCGCCTCGCCGCTGCGACCGCGCATCCGGGCCGCGTACGCCTGGAGGATCGCCAGGTAACCGGTGCCGAGCCGGAAATCGCCGGCCCCGGCGAGGTCGGCGAACTCGTCGGCGACGATCGCGTCGATGCCGGCCAGGTCACCGGCGAGGGCCAGCCGGGTGCCCCGGGCCAGTTCCATCGCGAGCTGCAGGTAGGGCATGTCGCTGCGCCAGTGCGGCGCCTGCGCCGCCACCCGGCCGATCGCGGTTGCGCTGCGCTGGAACTGCCCCCGCGCGGCGTCGAGGTGGGCGATGGTGCAGCGGGCCAGCTCCCGGGCCGCCACGCTGGCGGCCGGGCGGTCCAGCACCGACCGGGCGAGGCGCAGCGCCGCCGTGCCGTCCATGCCGTGCAGCCGCATGATCGCCTCGAACGCGCGGACCCGGGCCTGGTCGCCCGGGTCGGTCAGCGCCGCGCCCGCCTCGGCGATCTCCTCCACGGTGGACTCCCGGCTGAGCCCCCAGTAGCTGACCATGCCGCGCACGGTCAGCCAGCGGCTGCGCCGCCGGTCGCAGTCGATCTCACCGGCCACCGCGTCGAGCACCCCGATCGCCTCGTCCGGCCGGTCGGCGAACATCAGGATGGTGGCCAGCAGTTCGGCGGCGTCGAAGCCACCACCGGCGTCGAGCGCCGCGCGGGCCAGCCGGGTCGCCAGCGGTACGTCGTACCGGGCGAACGCCTGGGCGGCCGCGCCGAGCAGCAGCCTGGCGTCCTGGGCGGTGCCCGAGTCCAGCCGCCAGACCGCGACCCGGAGCAGGTCGCCGCGGCGCCGTGCGCCGACCAGCTCCAGCAGCTGGGCCAGGTGTGCCTGCAACCGCCGGGTCCGGCTGACCGGGCAGCGGCGGCGCATCATCTCGCCGTACAGCGGGTGGGCGAGCCGGACGTCGAGCCGCCGGTCGTCGCGGACCATGGTGATCAGGCCGCGCTCCTCGGCCAGCTCCACGTCGGTCTGGTCGGCGGCCTGGTAGAGCAGGTGCAGGCCGAGCGGTTCGCCGAAGGCGACCAGCTCCACCACGGCCCGTACGCCCGGCTCCAGCCGCCCGATCCGGGTGTCGATCAGGTCGGTGAGGCTGGGGGCCAGCTCCAGCCGGCCGGTCCAGCGCCAGACGCCGTAGCGGCGGTCCAGCTCGCCGCCGTTCGCGGCGGCCAGCACCAGCTCGCGCAGGAGCAGCGGGTTGCCGGCGGAGAGGCGGAACAGCCGGTCGGCCGAGCCGGCGTCGACGGGACCGTCCAGGATGGCCGCGAGCAGGTTGGCCGTCTCCGCCGGGCCGAGCGGGGCCAGCTCGACGTGCTCGACCAGGTCGTCGGTCCAGAGCGCCCGGATCGGCAGCGGCACCTGCTCGCCGTTGCGCAGGGTGCCCAGGATGGTGGTGTTCTCCTGCCGGGCGAGCAGGTGGACCAGCGCGGCCGACGGCGGGTCGAGCAGGTGGGCGTCGTCGATGGCGAGCACGATCCGCCGCCCGGCGGCCTGCTCCTGCAGCACCTCGACGCCCCAGCGCAGCACGCCGGCGGGGGAGAGGCCCTGCGGCTGCTCAGCCGGGAGCACCTGGGCCAGCCCGCCGAACGGCAGGGCGGCGGTGGCGGTGCTGGCGGCGACGTACCAGATGGCGTAGCGGTCGGCCGGCAGCGCGCCCACGCCCTCGCGCAGCAGCCGGCTCTTGCCGATGCCGGCGTGCCCGCTGAGGATGAGACCGCGCCCCTCGGCTCCGTCCACGGCCGAGTGCAGCCGGTCAAGTTCATCCGTTCGGCCGACGAAGCTCCACCGACTCATCCATGCAGCATATCGACGGAAATCCGTCCGCGCGCACACCGTCACGCTGCGAAGTTGAGTAATGTCGTGGTTACCGGTGAGTATCCACGGTGTTCCGCGCAGGGCGGTACAGGACCGTACCCTTCCGGAATCCGGGTGCCACCGCACCGGATGTCCACGCGGGCTGCTCACCGCAGCCCGCCCGCCACGGGAGGCCGCCGATGAAGCCCGGTCCACTCCCCGGGGTCGACGTGCCCGGCGGTGCCGGCGGCGCGGCCGACCTGCCCCGCTGCGGTCCGCTCCCCACCCGCCTGGGGATCACCGAGCCCGGCCCCGACGAGCCGCTGGCCGTGGTCGCCGCCGGCCCGGCCGCCGCGGCCCGCCGCGAGGTGCTCGCCGCCCTGCTGAACGTCGCCTCCGGCATGCTCGACGTGCCGGCGGGCAGCTGCCTGCTGGTCCGGCACGCCCAGGTCGCCACCCGCGCGGCGTACGTGCCGGGCTACCGGCAGCCCCACTCCTACGGCGCCGACCAGGCGGCCGCCGGTCCGGCGCTGGCCCGGCCGCCGCGCCGGGTCGAGCTGAGCCTGCCCGAGCCGCTGTTGCGCCACTTCGCGGTGCTCGACACGCCGGACGCGGACACCCTCGGGGTCGCCGGCGGCCGGCTGCTCCTCGACGCCGTGGGCCGCGGTGGCGCGCTGCTCTACGTCATCGGCGCTGACCAGGCCTTCACCGCCGCCGAGCTGCACCTGCTGGCCGAGGTGGCCCGGGCCCGGGTCGAGGTCTTCTTCGTGGTCACCCCCGGTGCAGGCGGGTGGGCACCGGCCGAGACGGCGACCGGGACGGACGACACGGAGGCGCCCGTCCCCTCGCCCGGCGACGCGTCGCCCGAGGGGCCGGCCCCGCTGGACCCGGCGGAGGTCAGCGTCGAGGCCCACCGGGCGGCCCTGCTCGCCGCCGTGCCCGCCCTGGCCGGCGCCCGCTGGTTCCCGGTGCACCGCGCCGAGCATCCCGGCCTGCGCCGGGCCCTGGTCGGCTGGGCCGCCGACGAGGTGCTGCGCCGGGGCAGCCGGCAACCGCCGGAGCTGCCCGGCGCCCACGGCCGGGTCGCCGTGGTGCCCGATGCGGGGGACTGGTCGGAGCGGCTGGAGCGGCAGAGCCGTACCTGCGCCCGCAGCATCCGCCAGCACCTGGCGCTGGAGCTGGCCAACGTCCACCTGCGGGCGGTACAGGAGATCGTCTTCGGGGTGGGTTGCGCGGGCCTGCCGCAACTGCTCGACCGGGAGCTGGAGGCGCTCTCCCTGCTCGCCACCACCCAGTGCGACCAGGCGGTCCGCGCGATCATCGACGAGGCCGCCGCGCGGGTCCTCGGCGCGCCGCCGGCCGAGGGGGTCCGGCAGCGGATCGTCGCGGCCGTCCGGTGGGGCCTGGCCGACCAGCCTCAGGGCCGGGACCTCGAACGGGTGCTGCTGGTCACCAGCACCGCCGGCGTGGGCGAACTGGTCGGCACCGGTGCCATCGACGCCCTGGCCGGCCACCCGGGGGCGCACCGCGCCGAGGTGCTGCCGCCGATCGCGGTTGCGCTCTCCGGCGGGTGCTGGCAGCACTGGCGCACCCCGGGCAACAACGACCCGATGGCCGCCCGGTCCTGGGCCCAGCGCGCCCTGCGCGAGGTCGAGCTGGAGCTGTCCCGCGAGGTGTCCCGGCGCTTCGAGGTGGTCCGTCTCTCCCTCGGCGCGGTGCTCTCCGATGCCCTCGACCACGGCATCCTGCTCGCCTGAGCGCGGCGTCGTCGCCTCGTCGCCCCACCCCGGCCCCGCTGCCCGGGAGGGTGATCCGGGCCGCCCCGGCGTTCCGGTTCATCGGTTCGCCGAATCCGGTGGCACGATGGGGGGCATGGCGGCTCCACAGGTTGCACCGGTCGAGACGCCGGACACCGACGAGGTGCCGGTCTCGGACCGGCCTTGGGTGACGATCGTCTGGGACGACCCGGTCAACCTCATGACATACGTGACCTGGGTCTTCCAGAAGCTCTTCGGATACAGCCGGGAGAAGGCCGAGAAACTGATGCTGGACGTGCACCACAAGGGTCGGGCCGTGGTGTCCAGCGGCGCCCGGGAGCGGATGGAGCACGACGCGTCGCAGCTGCACGCGTACGGGCTGTGGGCGACGGTGGACCGCTCGTGAGCATGTTCCGTCGTCAGGGCGGCCGGTACGTCGCCACCTTCGCCGTCGACGAGGTGCGGGTACTGCGCAAGGTCGCCTCCGAGGTGGTCGGGCTGCTCACCGACGGCTTCGACCACTCCGACCCGGTGGTGGGGCGGCTCTTTCCGGACGCGTACCCGGACGACCCGGCCAACACGGCGGAGTTCCGCCGGTACACCGAGGGTGACCTCAAGACCGCCAAGATCGACCAGGCGGGGGCGATCCTGGCCGCGCTGCCGGACTCCGCCGGCGGCGAGGTGCGGCTGGACGCCGAGGCGGCCGAGGCGTGGCTGCGGGCGCTCAACGACGCCCGGCTGGCCATGGGGGTCCGGCTGGAGATCAAGGACGGCACCGACCTGGGCGAGGAGCTCGACGACGCGGTGGCCGAGGACCCGACCTCCTCGCGGGTGTTCCAACTGTCGGTCTACGCCTACCTGGGTTATCTCCAGGAGTCCCTGCTCAACGCCCTGATCGATGGAGTGTGACGGTCACCGCCTCGCAGTCGGCGGGTGGTGGGCGCTAGGCTGGGCGACGTGCTGAGCATCGACCGGTCGATCGTCGAGGCGATCGTCGCCCACGCGCGCCGGGACCACCCGGACGAGGCGTGCGGCGTGGTCGCCGGTCCCGTCGGCAGCGACACCCCCAGCCGGCACATCCCGATGGACAACGCCGCGCGTTCGATGACGTTCTACGAGTTCGACTCGATGGAGCAGTTGCGGGTCTGGCGGGAGATGGACGACCGCGACGAGGAGCCGGTCGTCATCTACCACTCGCACACCGCGACGGAGGCGTACCCGTCCCGCACGGACATCTCCTTCGCCGGTGAGCCCGGGGCCCACTACCTGCTGGTCTCCACCCGCGAGCCGGAGACGGAGGAGATTCGCTCCTTCCGGATCGTCGACGGCGTGGTGACCGAGGAGCCGGTGCGGATCGTGGACGCCGCGGTGGACCCGCACGCGGTCCAGTCCTACATGTTCGGGCAGAGCCCGGCGACGGTCGACTACGAGTGTTCCGGCCGCTGACCTTCAGCGCCGTCCACTTCCCGTCCGTCACCGAGGCACACCCGATCAAGGAGCACGACACCATGGCCATCGAGGTTCGCATCCCCACCATCCTGCGCAGCTACACCGGCGGCGCGAAGGTCGTCGAGGGCGCCGGGGACACCCTGGGCGACCTGCTCACCGACCTGGACTCCCGGCACGCCGGCCTGAAGGCCCGGCTGGTCACCGACGCCGGCGCGCTGCACCGCTTCGTCAACGTCTACGTCAACGACGAGGACGTCCGCTTCCTCGGCGCGCTGGACGCCAAGCTCAACGACGGCGACAGCGTGACCATCCTGCCGGCGGTGGCCGGCGGCGCGTTCGGCTTCGCGGCGGCAGCCGCGATCAGCCAGCACCGTGCCGCCGCGGCCGCCATCGCGTCGCACGCCGCTCGCTGACCGGCGGGCGTCATGGCGCGGTACGACAGCCTGCTCGACGCCTGCGGTGGCACCCCCCTGGTGGGGTTGCCCCGGCTCTCGCCGACGGTGCCCGACGGGGCACCGCCGGTGCGGCTCTGGGCGAAGCTGGAGGACCGGAACCCGACCGGCAGCATCAAGGACCGGGCGGCCCTGTTCATGGTCCGCGCGGCCGAGGAGGCCGGCCGGTTGCGGCCGGGGGACACCATCCTCGAACCGACCAGCGGCAACACCGGCATCTCGCTGGCCATGGTGGCCAAGCTCCGCGGCTACCGGCTGGTCTGCGTGATGCCGGAGAACGTCTCCACCGAGCGGGTCCAGCTGCTCCGGATGTACGGCGCGGAGATCATCTTCTCGCCGGCCGCTGGCGGCTCGAACCAGGCCGTGGCCACCGCCAAGCAGATCTCGGCGGAGCACCCCGACTGGGTGATGCTCTTCCAGTACGGCAACGAGGCCAACGCCCGGGCGCACTACGAGACGACCGGGCCGGAGCTGCTGCACGACCTGCCCACGATCACCCACTTCGTGGCGGGCCTGGGCACCACCGGGACGCTGATGGGCACCGGCCGCTACCTGCGGGAGAAGGTCGACGGCATCCAGGTCGTCGCGGCGGAGCCGCGCTACGGCGAGCTGGTCTACGGCCTGCGCAACATCGACGAGGGGTACGTCCCGGAGCTCTACGACGCCACCGTGCTGTCCCGGCGTTTCTCCGTGGGTACCCGCGACGCGGTGCTGCGTACCCGGCAGCTGGTCGAGGTGGAGGGCATCTTCGCCGGGTTCTCCACCGGCGCGATCCTGCACGCCGCCCTGGCGGTGGCCCACGAGGCGGTGCGGGACGGCCGCCGCGCCGACGTCGCCTTCGTGGTCTGTGACGGCGGCTGGAAGTACCTCTCCACCGGCGCCTACGGCGGCACGCTCGCCGACGCCGAGGACGCCCTGGAGGGTCAGCTCTGGGCGTGACGCCCGACCCCGGGCCGGCCGGTCCGCACCGGCCGGCCCGTGGGTGTCACGTTGATGACAACTTCCATTAGATGATTCTTGCCCCGCCGTCGCTGCGCGTAGGCTGCGCAGCGTGGCGTACGCGTCGGTAGAGATCATCGGCGGGGCTGACACCGGCGTGTCGACTACGTTGAGTAACGACAAGGCGACCGGATGAGACTGACCGTCCTGGGCTGCGCCGGGAGCTTTCCCGGCCCCGAGTCCCCCTGCTCCGCCTACCTCGTCGAGGCGGACGGCTTCCGGCTCCTCATCGACTTCGGCTCCGGGTCGCTCTCCACCCTCCAGCGGTACGCGGGGCTGCACGCCCCGGACGCCATCCTCCTGACCCACCTGCACTGCGACCACATCCTCGACGCCGCCTCGTACGTGGTGGTCCGCCGGTACGCCCCCGACGGGCCGTACCCGCCCCTGCCGATGTACGCCCCGTCCGGCGCGCCGGACCGGCTGGCCGCGATCTACGACCAGGAGGACAACACGGTCGAGGACGTGTACCAGTTCTACGGCCTGCAACCCGGCACCTTCCCGATCGGCCCGTTCACCGTCACCGTCGACCGGATGAACCACCCGGTCGAGACGTACGGGGTGCGCCTGGAGCACGGTGGGCGGGTGCTCTGCTACTCGTCGGACACCGCGCCCTGCGACGCGCTGCTGCGGCTGGCCCAGGGCGCCGACGTCTTCCTCTGCGAGGCGAGCTACCTCGACGGCATGGAGAACCCGCCGGACCTGCACCTGACCGGCCGGGAGGCCGGCGAGGCGGCGACCAAGGCGGGCGTGGGACGGCTGCTGCTGACCCACCTGGTGGTCGCCTGGGGCAGCGAGTCGCACACGGTCGAGTCGGCCGCCGGCGCGTTCGCCGGTCCGCTGGAAGTGGTCCGGGCCGGCGCGGCGTACGACATCTGAGCGGACCACCGGGGCGGTTGGATCAACCGACCGCATAGGGTGCAGGCATGGCGCGACCTGACGGGCGGCTGCCCGACCAACTCCGACCGGTGACCCTGACCCGAGGCTGGAGCACCCATCCGGAGGGCTCCGTGCTCGTCGAGTTCGGCGGTACCCGGGTGCTCTGCACCGCCAGCGTCACCGAGGGGGTGCCCCGCTGGCGCAAGGGCTCCGGGCTCGGCTGGGTCACCGCCGAGTACGCGATGCTGCCGCGGGCCACCAACACCCGCTCCGACCGGGAGAGCGTCAAGGGGCGGGTCGGCGGCCGGACCCACGAGATCTCCCGGCTGATCGGCCGGAGCCTGCGCGCCGCGATCGACCTCAAGGCGCTGGGCGAGAACTCGATCGTGCTCGACTGCGACGTGCTCCAGGCCGACGGCGGCACCCGGACGGCGGCGATCACCGGCGCGTACGTGGCGCTGCACGACGCGGTGACCTGGCTGGCCGGGCGCAAGGCGCTGGCCGGCAAGCCGGAGAAGGTGATGCACCGCTCGGTGTCGGCGGTCAGCGTCGGCATCATCGCGGGCGAGCCCCGGCTCGACCTCGACTACGCCGAGGACGTCGCCGCCGAGGTCGACATGAACGTGGTCTGCACCGGCGAGGGCGACTTCGTCGAGGTGCAGGGGACCGGCGAGGCCGGCATCTTCTCCCGCACGCAGCTCGACTCGCTGCTCGACCTGGGGCTGTTGGGCTGCGTGGAACTGGCCGACGCACAGCGGAAGGCACTGGCATCATGAACAAGGTCCTGCTCGCCACCCGTAACCGCAAGAAGCTGATCGAGCTTCAGCGGATCCTCGACGGCGCGCTCGGCGCGCATCGGATCGCCCTGATCGGGCTGGACGACGTCGAGGAATATCCGGAGCTGCCGGAGACCGGCCTGACCTTCGGTGAGAACGCGCTGATCAAGGCCCGGGAGGGCTGCCGGCGCACCGGCCTGCCCACCATCGCCGACGACTCCGGGCTGGCGGTCGACGCCCTCAACGGCATGCCGGGCGTGTTCAGCGCCCGCTGGGCCGGTCGGCACGGCGACGACCGGGCCAACCTTCAGCTGGTGCTGGACCAGATCGCCGACCTGCCCGACGAGCACCGCGCCGCCTCGTTCGTCTGTACCGTGGCGCTGGTGCTGCCCGGCGGCATGGAGCACCTGGTCGACGGCCGCCAGGCCGGCCGGCTGCTGCGGGCCCCGCGTGGCGACGGCGGTTTCGGGTACGACCCGATCTTCCTCGGCGACGGCCAGGACCGCACCAACGCCGAGCTGACGCCGGAGGAGAAGGACGCGATCAGCCACCGCGGCAAGGCCCTGCGCGAACTGGCGAAGCTCACCGCCAAGGTCCTCCCGCCCACCCCCTGACCTCCCGAGTCGGGCGCACTTTCACCGAAAGAGTGGCTATTCCATGGGGAATAGCCACTCTTTCCGGGTAACTGCGGGGGAGGCGAGGGTCAGGCGAGCGGGCCGACTTCGCGTTCGATGGCGGCGCGGAGGTCGGGGCCGGCGAGGACCGCGCGGGCGGCCTCCATGACCGGGGCGAGGAAGACGTCCGGGCCGGGTTCGCCGGCGATCGGGCCGAGCGCCGCGACGGCCGCCCGCCCGGCCGGGGACGGCTCCAGCGGCGCGCGCAGCTGAAGCCCGCGGACGCCCGCCAGCAGCTCCACGGCGAGCAGGCTGGTCAGGTTGTCCAGCACGGTGCGCAGCTTCTTGGCCGCCGCCCAGCCCATCGAGACGTGGTCCTCCTGCATCCCGCTGGTGGGCAGCGAGTCCACCGAGGCGGGGGCGGCCAGCCGGCGGTTCTCCGCGACGATCCCGGCGGCCGTGTACTGGGCGATCATCAGGCCGGAGTTGACCCCGGCGTCGGGGGAGAGGAACGCCGGCAGCTCCCGGTTGCGGGCCACGTCGAGCAGCCGGTCGACCCGGCGCTCGGCGATCGCGCCCACCTCGGCGGCGGCGATGGCCAGGTAGTCGGCGGCGAAACCGAGCGGCGCGCCGTGGAAGTTGCCGGTGGACTCGACCCGCCCGTCGGGCAGCACCACCGGGTTGTCCACCACCGAGAGCAGTTCCCGCGCGGCCACCGTCGCGGCGAAGTCCAGCGTGTCGCGCGCGGCGCCGGCCACCTGCGGGGCGCAGCGCATCGAGTACGCGTCCTGCACCGCGTGCGCCAGGTCGTCGCGGTGCGAGTCCATCACCCGGGAGTCCTGGAGCAGCCGGTGGATGTTCGCCGCCGACGCGGCCTGGCCGGGGTGCGGCCGGATGGCGTGCAGCTCGGGCAGGAACGGCCGCTCCGAGCCGAGCATCGCCTCGATCGCCAGCGCGGCGGTCACGTCCGCCATGGCGAACAGGTGGCGGGCGTCGTGGATCGCCAGCAGCAGCATGCCGAGCATGCCGTCGGTGCCGTTGATCAGCGCCAGCCCCTCCTTGGCGGCCAGCGAGATCGGCGCCAGCCCGGCCCGGCGCAGCGCGTCGGCGGCGTCCAGCCGCTCGCCCGCCGGGCCCAGCACCCAGCCCTCACCGAGCAGCACCAGCGCGCAGTGTGCCAGCGGCGCCAGGTCGCCGGAGGCGCCGAGCGAGCCGTGCTCCGGCACCCACGGGGTGATGTCGTGGTTGAGCAGGTCCACCAGGGCCTCGGCGACCAGCGGGCGGACCCCGGAGTGGCCCAGCGCCAGCGAGCGGACCCGCAGCAGCATCATCGCCCGGACCACCTCGCGGGGCATCGGCGCGCCGACCCCGGCGGCGTGTGAGCGGATCAGCGCGTGCTGCAGCTCGGCCCGCCGTTCGGGTGCGACGAAGGTGTTCGCCAGCGCGCCGAACCCGGTGGAGACGCCGTAGACGGGCCGGCCAGCGGCCTCAATGCCGTCCACGATGGACCGGCTGGCGGTCATCGCGTCCACGGTGGCCGGGTCGAGGACGACCTTGGCGGTGCCGCGGGCCACGGCGAGCACGTCGGCGGGGGTGATCCCGGTGGGCAGGATGGTCACGGTCATTGCGGCGCTCCGTTGTGCAGAACCTGGCGGATCAGTGGCACACCCGGCCGGTAGGCCAGGTGCAAATGAGATGGGGCGTCCAGGACCACGAGGTCGGCCCGGGCCCCCGGGGTGAGCACCCCGACGTCGTCGCGGCGCAGCGCCCGCGCGCCCCCGGCGGTCGCGGCCCAGACGGCCTCCGCGGGGGTCATCCGCATCTCGCGTACGGCGAGCGCGATGCAGAACGGCATCGAGGAGGTGTACGACGAGCCGGGGTTGCAGTCGGTGGCGAGCGCGACGGTCACGCCCGCGTCGAGCAGCCGGCGGGCGTCCGGGTACGGCGAGCGGGTGGAGAACTCCGCCCCCGGCAGCAGGGTGGCGACGGTCGGCGAGCCTGCCAGTGCGTCGACGTCGGCGTCGGTCAGGTGGGTGCAGTGGTCGACGCTGGCCGCGCCGAGCTCCACCCCGAGCCGCACCCCCGGCCCGGGGCCGAGCTGGTTGGCGTGCACCCGCACGCCCAGCCCGGCCGCCTGACCGCAGGTGAGGATCGCCCGGGCGTGGTCGGCGTCGAAGGCGCCCCGCTCGCAGAAGACGTCCACCCAGCGCGCGTACGGGGCGGCGGCGGCGAGCATCGGCCCGCAGACCAGCCCCACGTAGTCGTCGGGGCGGTCGGCGTACTCGGCGGGGACGACGTGCGCGCCGAGGAAGGTCGTCTCCGCGCTGACCTCGGCGGCGATCCGCAACGAGCGGGCCTCGTCGGCGACGGTGAGGCCGTACCCGCTCTTGATCTCCATGGTGGTGGTGCCCTGCGCCATCGCCTCGCCGCGCAGCCGGCGCACCGTGGCGCGCAGCTCGTCGTCGGAGGCGGCCCGGGTCGCGCCGACCGTGGTGCGGATGCCGCCACCGGTGTACGGCTCGCCGGCCATCCGGGCCGCGAACTCGGCGGCCCGGTCCCCGGCGAAGACCAGGTGGGCGTGGCTGTCCACGAAGCCGGGCAGCACCGCGGCGCCGCCGGCGTCGATGCGCCGGTCGGCGGCCGGGGCGTCCCGGGACGGGCCGATCCAGGCCACCCGGCCCTCCTCGACCAGCAGCGCCACCCGGCGGCGGATGCCGAGCGGGCCGCCCTCGCCCGCGCCGGCGACGTTGGTGACCAGTTCGCCGATGTCGTCGACGAGCAGGCTGCTCATGGCGTCCCTCCCTGCGGTGACCCGGTGGCCCGGCGGGCACCGGGCGCCGGCCGGCCAGTGCGGCTACCCATCGGAGACCGCCGTGATCGCGTCGCGCAGCGCCGTCGGCACGTCCACGCTCAGGTGTACGCCGTCGCGGACCACCTGCCGCCCGTCGACCACCACCGCGTGCACGTCGGCGGCGGTCGCCGCGAAGAACGCGCCCACCGGCGGCACCCCGGCCGTGCGGGCGGTGTCGAGCCGTACCGTGACCAGGTCGGCGCGGGCGCCGACGGCGAGCCGGCCGGCGTCGGCCCAGCCCAGCGCGGCGTGCCCGCCGGTGGTCGCGGCGGCCAGCAGGTCGGCGGCGGTGAAGTGCCCGCGCCGCCGGGTGCGCAGCCGCTCGTCCAGCTCGACCGCGCGCGCCTCCTCGAAGAGGTCGATCACCGCGTGACTGTCGCTGCCCAGGCTGAGCGGGCTGCCCGCCTCGGCCATCCGCCGGGCCGGGCCGATCCCGTCCGCCAGGTCCCGCTCGGTGGTCGGGCAGAGGCAGACCCCGGTGCGACTCTCCCCGAGCAGCGCCACGTCCGCGCCGGTCGGGTGGGTGGCGTGCACGGCGGTGACGTCCGGTCCGAGCACCCCGTGATCGGCCAGCAGCCGGGTCGGGGTACGCCCGTGTGCCGCCCGGCAGGCGTCGTTCTCGGCGGGCTGCTCCGACAGGTGCACGTGCAGCGGTGCGCCGCGCCGGTCGGCCCAGCCGGCCACGGTGGCGAGCTGTTCCGCCGGCACCGCGCGGACCGAGTGGATGGCCGCGCCGACCCGGGCGTGCCCGGCGCCGGGCGTGAAGGCGCTCACCCGGTCCGCCCAGCGCAGCGCGTCGCCGTCGCCGAAGCGGCGCTGCGGCCCGGCGAGCGGTGCGCCGTCGACGGTGGCGGTCAGGTAGCAGGTGTCCAGCAGGGTGATCCGGATGCCGGCCTGCGCGGCGGCCTCGACCAGCGCCGCCGACATCGCATTCGGGTCGTCGTACGGGGTGCCGCCGGGGCCGTGGTGCAGGTAGTGGAACTCGCCGACGCAGGTGATCCCGGCCAGCGCCATCTCCGCGTACGCGGCCCGGGCCAGGGCCAGGTACGAGTCCGGGTCGAGCCGCTGCGCGACCGCGTACATGCCGTCCCGCCAGGTCCAGAAGTCGCCCCGCCCGGCGTGGGTGCGCCCGCGCAGCGCCCGGTGGAAGGCGTGCGAGTGGGCGTTGGCCAGGCCGGGCAGGGTCAGCCCGGGCAGCCGGACGGCGTCACCGAGCACCTCGACCCCGGCGGTGGGCCGGCCGCCGGTCAGCGGGGCGACGGCGGTGATCCGCCCGTCGGCCGTCTCGATCAGCACGTCCGGGACGGGCTCGGCGTAGTGGGGCAGCCAGGCGTACTCGGCGAGCCAGCGGGTGGCGGTCATGGTGTCGACTCCCGGTGGAGGTGAATCGTCTGCGACATCACCCGATCATGGCCGCGCCGAGTCGTCTGCGACATCAGCTCCACAGCCCCCGACGGGGCCGGTGCCGCCCGGCCCCGGCCCGCCGTCGCCGGCCCGTCCGGCCGGGCCGGGCTCACCGGCATGCCAGCTCCTCGAGGACCCGGGCGAGGGCGGTCACCCCGGCCGCGCAGTCGGCGTCGTCGGCCGACTCGGCGGGGGAGTGCGACACCCCGGTCGGGTTGCGGACGAAGAGCATCGCGGTGGGCAGGTGCGCGGCCAGCACCCCCGCGTCGTGCCCCGCGCCGGTGGGCAGCACCGGCGCGTCGAGCAGCGCGGCCAGCCGGTCGGCCAGCCCGCCGTCGAACGCGACCAGCGGGGTGGCCGACTCCTCGGTGCAGGTCAGCTCCGTGCCGTCCCGCTTCGCCCGCTCGGCCGCCTTGGCCTGCACCGCACCGACCAGCCCGCGCAGCGTCTCCGGTTCGGCCGCCCGGGCGTCCAGCCAGCCGGTCACCTTCGACGGGATCGCGTTGGTGGCGTTCGGCTCCACCGACACCCGGCCCACGGTGGCGTGCGCGTCGCGCAGCCGGGCCTCCTTGTTCGCCGCCAGCACCGTGAACGCGTACGTCAGCATCGGGTCGCGGCGGTCGGCCATCCGGGTCGTACCCGCGTGGTTGCCCTCGCCGTGGAAGTCGAAGCGCCAGCGGCCGTGCGGCCAGATGGCGCTGGCGACCGCGACCGGCGCGTCCTGCTCGACCAGCGCGCGGCCCTGCTCGACGTGCAGCTCCACGAAGGCCGCGAAGCGGCCGAGCAGCGCCGGGTCGGCGCCCGCCGGCCGGTCGCCCAGCGCCTCGGCGAAGCTCACCCCGGCCGCGTCGCGCAGCCCGGCCGCGCGCTCCACGGCGATCTCGCCGGTGAGCAGCCGCGACCCCAGGCACGGTACGCCGAAACGGGCCCCCTCCTCCTCGACGAACGCCGCCACCGCGACCGGCCGGTCGGGGGTGACCCCCGCCGCGCGCAGCTCGTCCACGGCGAGGAACGCGCTGACGATGCCGAGCGGCCCGTCGTACGCGCCGCCGTGCGGCACCGAGTCGAAGTGGCTGCCGGTCAGCACCGCGCCACCCGCCTCCGGCTCACCCCACCAGGCGAAGAGGTTGCCGTTGCCGTCCTCGGTGACCGGCATGCCGCGCTCGTCGGCCTGCGCCCGGAACCAGGCCCGCAGGTGCAGCTCCGGCTCCGTGAGGGCGTAGCGCAGGTAACCGCCGCTGCCGGCGTCCCGCCCGATCGGCGCGATCTCGTCCCACAGCTTCCGGAACCGGCCGGCGAGATCCGTCACGCCGGTCCCTCGGCCATCGGCACCCGCACCCCGGTGCGCTCCGCGACCTCGCGGGCGGCCTCGTACCCGGCGTCCACGTGCCGGATCACGCCCATCCCCGGGTCGTTGGTGAGCACCCGCTCGATCTTCTGCCCGGCCAGCGCCGTGCCGTCGGCGACGCACACCTGCCCGGCGTGCAGCGACCGGCCGATGCCCACCCCGCCGCCGTGGTGGATGGAGACCCAGGACGCCCCGCTGGCGGTGTTGACCAGCGCGTTGAGCAGCGGCCAGTCGGCGATCGCGTCGGAGCCGTCGGCCATCGCCTCGGTCTCCCGGTACGGGCTGGCGACGCTGCCGCAGTCCAGGTGGTCCCGGCCGATGACCAGCGGCGCGGACAGCTCGCCGGAGGCGACCATCTCGTTGAACCGGACACCGGCCTTGTCCCGCTCGCCGTAGCCGAGCCAGCAGATCCGCGCCGGCAGGCCCTGGAAGGCGACCCGCTCGCCGGCCATCCGCATCCACCGGGCGAGGGTCTCGTTCTCCGGGAACAGCTCCAGGATGGCCCGGTCGGTGGCAGCGATGTCCTTCGGGTCGCCGGAGAGCGCCGCCCAGCGGAACGGGCCCTTGCCCTCGCAGAACAGCGGCCGGATGTACGCCGGCACGAAACCGGGGAAGTCGAACGCCCGCTCGTAGCCGGCGAGCTGGGCCTCGCCCCGGATCGAGTTGCCGTAGTCGAAGACCTCCGCGCCCGCGTCGAGGAAGCCCACCATCGCCTCGACGTGCTGCGCCATCGACGCCCGGGCCCGGTCGGTGAACTCGGCCGGCTTCGCCGCCGCGTAGTCGGCGGCGTCGGCCAGCTCCACCCCCACCGGCAGGTACGACAGCGGGTCGTGCGCGCTGGTCTGGTCGGTCACGATGTCGATGGCGACGCCCCGGCGCAGCAGCTCGGGGAAGACGACGGCCGCGTTGCCGACCACGCCGACGCTCAGCGCCCGGCGTTCCCGCTTCGCCGCCAGCACCCGCTCGACCGCGTCGTCCAGGGAGTCGGCGACCTCGTCCAGGTAGCGGTCGTGCATCCGGCGCTCCAACCGGGTGCGGTCCACGTCGACGATCAGGCAGGCGCCGCCGTTCATGGTGACCGCCAGCGGCTGCGCCCCGCCCATCCCGCCGCAGCCGGCGGTCAGCGTCAGCGTGCCCGCCAGGGTCCCGTCGAACCGCTTCGCCGCCACCGCCGCGAACGTCTCGTAGGTGCCCTGGAGGATGCCCTGCGTGCCGATGTAGATCCACGAACCGGCGGTCATCTGCCCGTACATGGTCAGGCCGAGCTGCTCCAGCCGGCGGAACTCCGGCCAGGTGGCCCAGTCGCCGACCAGGTTCGAGTTGGCCAGCAGCACCCGGGGCGCCCACTCGTGCGTGCGCATGACCCCGACCGGGCGGCCGGACTGCACCAGCATCGTCTCGTCGTCGCGCAGCTCGGTCAGCGTGCGCACCAGCGCGTGGTACGACGGCCAGTCCCGGGCGGCCTTGCCGGTGCCGCCGTAGACGACCAGGTCGTCCGGTCGCTCGGCCACCTCCGGGTCCAGGTTGTTCATCAGCATCCGCAGG
Organism: Micromonospora sp. URMC 105; assembly: GCF_051386295.1. Taxonomy (NCBI): domain Bacteria; kingdom Bacillati; phylum Actinomycetota; class Actinomycetes; order Micromonosporales; family Micromonosporaceae; genus Micromonospora; species Micromonospora sp. URMC 105. The sequence continues at coordinate 55,150 of NZ_JBPQTL010000019.1, forward strand.
GCGGCCTCCTGCGGCCACCCCTGGGCGGTGCGTGCGGTGCCGCGAGCGGCGCGGACGGGCTGGTGCATCTCGGGTACTCCTCTCAGCCGAGGAACAACTGGCGACGGACGGCGGACGACTCGAACGCCTCCAGGCGGGCCTGCGTGTCCGCCGGGGAGGCGTCGCAGATCGCCTGGAGGACCACCATGGCCAGGGTCATCGGGGCGGTGTGCAGGTCGAACACGAGGTCGGTGCCGACCGCGGCGGGCAGCACCAGCTCGGCGTACTCGGTCGCGGGGCTCACCGGTGAGTCGGTGATCGCCACCACGGTCAGGCCGGCGTCGCGCGCCTCGCGCAACGCCTCGAAGGTCTCCCGGGGGTACCGCGGCAGGACGAAGGCGAGCAGGGCGCTCGCCCCGGACGCCGCCGCCTGCTCCAGGCGGTCGGTGAGCAGGCTGCCGCCGTCGTCGAGCACCCGGACGTCCGGATGCACCTTGGCGGCGAAGTAGGCGAAGTACGCGGCCAGCGGCGCCGCCGCACGCAGCCCGAGCACCGGCAGCGGGCGGCTCGCCGCCAGCAGCTGCCCGGCGGCGGCGATCCGGTCCCGGTCGGCCAGCTCGCCGGCGAGCCGGTCCAGGTTGGCCATCTCGGCGCGGACCGCCCGCTGGAGCTCGTTGCCGTCCCCGGCGTCGCCGCCCGCCCCGCCGGCGGTCAGCTCGCGCAGCCGGCGGCGCAGCGCCGGGTAGCCGTCGTGGCCGAGCGCGACGGCGAACCGGGTCACCGACGGCTGGCTCACCCCGGCCAGCTCGGCCACCTCGGCCGCGGAGAGGTACGACGCGGCGGCGGCGTGCTGCACGAGGCAGTGCGCGATGCGGCGCTGGGTGGGCGTGAGCCGGACGCCGTGGAACAGGTCGAGCACCCGGTCGGGCGGTGCGGCGACGGCTCCGTCATTCATGGCGCGACTCTATGCATGAAAACTTTCAGACGCAACCGCCACCCGTTCGGTCACACCGCGCCGACCGTCGGTGGTCCACACCGGAGGAGACGCTGGTCGCGCGGGGTACGGCCCGGAATGCCGTCGACCGCCGCACTGGCGGCGTTTCTGTACTATCCGCACGGCGGGTGAGCAGAGGAGTGGGGCATGCAGCCGGACGGTCCGTACAGGTTCACCGAGATGATGGGCGTTTGCCAGGTGGGCAAAGCCTGGTGGGCCGTCGACGGGCAGGACCGGCTGGTGACCGTCGCAGTGCTCGAACCCGTGGTGGCCGACGACCCCGCCTGGCGGCAGGCCTTCTCCGGCATGGCCGACGCGCTGGCCGCTCCGGGTGGTGGCGGCGGGCCGTACCTGGCCGCCGACTTCACCGCGCCCGCGCCCTGGGTGGCGTACCCCGCCGACGGGCCGGGCGCCGACCGGCTCTTCCTCGCCCTGGGGCACGAGATCCACAGCGAGGAGGCGGGCGAGGACAGCACCGTGGCGATGCTCCAGGTACCGACGCAGCAGTCGCAGCCGGCGCCGTGGGCGGTGCAGGGCGACCCGACGCAGGTCTCCGCCCCACCGCAGCCGGTCTCCACACCGCCGGTGTCGACCCCGCCCCACCAGGTCTCCTCGCCGCCGGTGTCGGCGCAGCCCGTGTCGGTCGCGCCGCAGCCGGTGTCGACGCCCCCGCACCAGGTCTCCACACCCCCGCACCAGATCTCCACACCGCCGCACCAGATCTCCGCGCCGCCGGTGTCGCCGGCGTACCAGCAGCAGCCCAGCGTCCCGCAGCACGACCCGTTCGATTCGTCCGGGGGACGACGGATCGCCCCGGTGCGTCCGGAGCCGAAGCGGCGCGACTGGATCTCGGTCGCCGTGGCGCTGGTGCTCACCCTGGTCGCCGGCACCGCGGGCTTCTTCCTCGGCCGGGGCAGCGACGAGCGGACCGCCACGCCCTCGCCGTCGGCCAGCACGTCCCTCCCGCCCTACGAGGCGACGCAGTTCTCCATCAACAAGGCGAAGTTCGAGGGCGAGCTGGCACCGCTGGCCGAGCCCTGGCTGACCCGGATCGGCGGCTGCGTGGTCTACGGCCAGGCCGGCACGCCGAAGCTGCCGGCCGACGAGAAGGGACACGTGTTCTGCCACTACGGCGGCGCGTGGCTGCACTTCGCGCTCTACCCCGGGCAGAAGCAGGAGGACACCGCGCGGGCCTACCGCCAGCAGCTGAACCTGGCCGGCGGCACGTTGGCACCCGGGATGCGCGAGGCCGCCAAGACGACGGGCGGGGTGACCGGCGCGGCCGGCAACTATGTGGAGTACGCCTTCGAGAACGAGGGTGGCCAGCCGATCTGCGGCGTCTGGTGGGACCGCGACGACCTGAACGGCGCCTTCTACGTCGAGACGCTCTGCAAGGACGGCGTCGCCGGCAACTGGGACGCCCTGCGGGATCTGTGGCGTCGAGGCAGTTGAGTGTGGACGCTGCCCGTGCCGTCGGTCATCCCCTGCTGACCAGCGCGACCGGCTCCACGCCCTCGGTGACCTGCTCCACCCGGTAGTCGGCGAGCGCCTGCCGCCAGGCGTTCGCCTCCTCGCCGACGAGGTGGGAGCGGATCAGCCAGACGCGGGCGTCGCCACCGCGCCGGCCCGCCAACTCCACCGCCTGCTGGAGCCCGTCGCCGACGGCCCTGCTGTCCTGACCCCCGACCACCACGACGTCCGACCGGTCGGGCATCCGGACCCACCAGCCCACGGTGTTGCCGTGCGGCGCGACCAACTCGATCGCGTCCCGGTGGGAGTAGAACGCGAAGCCGTACCAGGCGGCGTCGTTCATGACGACGACGTCGTTCGGCGAGCGGTGCCTGGCCACGTACTCGGTCGCCGACCGTACGTCCGTCACGGCGACCGCCGTGTAGTAGAGCCCCGATTCGTTGCCGTCGAACCGGTACCAGCGGCTGTTGCCGAGGCCGAACGCCCCGAGCAGGATCGCGCAGATCGCTGCGGTCACGATGGTGGGCCGGGCACCGGGCAGCCGGCGGCGGACCAGCGCGGCCACCGGGTCCGCCACGCCGACGACTCCGACGCCGGCCACCGCCGCCGCCATGACGAGCAGGAAATGCGAGGTACGCAGCTCCAGCAGCGGGTAGAGCCCCGCGACCCCCAACGTCATCGCCGCCACCGGCAGCAGCGACACCGCGACCGCGCAGGCGGGGCGGCCCCGCCTCAGCAGGGTCAGGGTGCCGGCGACGAGCAGGCCGGCAACGACCAGCCCGGGGGCACCCACCAACGGCGTCAGGGTGTCGATCTGCCGGCCGAGGTAGCCGGGCAGTTCCGCCGGCCCGGGGAAGCTGGCCACCCAGTACTGCTCCATCGCCTCGTTCCGCCCCCGGGCGGAGATGCCGAAGTAGACGGCGGTCACGATCACCCCGGCGTTGAGTCCGGCCAGAGCCACCTCGACGAGCCGGGACCACTGCCGCCGGATCGCGGCCGTCAGCAACAACGCGGCGAACGCGCACGGGGCGACGATCGCCGTGACGTGGCTGAACAGGATCCCCACCGCGACCGTGGCCGTGAGTACCCCGAGGCGCCGCCGGGACCATCCCTGTTCGGTCCACGCGACCAGGACGAGCAGCGCCACTGCGACGGCGGCGTCGGCGGTGTACTGCTTGAGGTCGTGGCGGACCTGCTGAGCGGGGAGGAGCAGCACCGCCACCGCGCAGGCCAGCCCTGCCACGACGCCCCGGCCGGTCGTCGGCCAGCTCAGCGACCGGCCGAACGCGTACGCCGCGACGACCGCGAGGGCGTGGAACGCGAGCGGCACCACCCGCAGGTGGTCGGTGTCGGGGACCATCCGCAGCAGGAAGCTCCACCCGATCGGGCTCGACGACGTGGTCACCGGGAGGTCGCTGAGCGGGAACCGCACGGACAGTGCCACCCACGCCTCGTCCACCCAGTACGGTGCGGTCAGCATCGTGGTGACGTCGTGCACGACCGCGATGAGTTCCAGCAGCACGGCGATGGCGGCGGCGTCCCACCCGGTCGGGCGGAGCCTCGGCGCGGCGACCCCCGGCGCGTCGGCTCTGGCGACGCCCGCTGGATCGAGCTGTACAACCACGCAGATCCCTACCCCGACTGCCGATCGGCCGGGCGTCACCCTAACCCACCACCGCATCCCGACGGGCAACGCTCCACAGTGGTTGCTCCGGCCCGGAGACCCACTGTCGATCGGTGGTGGCTGATCCGTACGATCGCACGGTGCGAGTGATGACTGCCAGGAGCAGGTCAGTGGAGCGCCGGGCGCTCGTCCTCGGTGGCGGCCTTGTCGTGCTGGCGGTCGGACTCCTGCTGGCGGGCGGGTGGCCGTTCGCGCTCGCCGTCGGCGTCGGCGCCCTGCTCGGCTGGGCGATGATGGAACCCGCCCGCATCACCTGGGCCATCTTCGTCATCGCCTTCGCGATCCCGGTGACCATCGACTTCGGCTACCCGACCAACCCCTCGTACACCCTGGTGCTGGTCCTCTTCCTCCTCGCCGGCCGGGGACGCTTGCTCCGGGCCGAACGGGACGGGTGGCAGCCGACGCTGATCGGTGCGGCGCTCCTGCTCCCGTCGTGCGCGGTGCTCGCGGGGATCGCCCACTGGCACGGCGTCAAGCCGGTGGTCGTCGGTGTCGCGCCCCTGCTGTGTTTCGGCGTCCTGGGCTGGCACCTCATCGAGGAGGCGCGTCGCGATCCACGGACGATCAGGCGGATCGCGGAGGCGTTCACCTGGTTCAGTGTCGCCGTCGCCGTCTTCGCCAAGTACCAGACCCTGTCCCGGACCTGGCCGATCTTCGATCAGCTCGCGTACCACTGGACCTACACCTCGGCTTTCGACGCGACCCGTGCGGTGGGTCTCTCCGGGCACCCCATCATCTACGGGACCTTCGCCATGGCGATGGCGCTCGTCGCGCTGAGCATCCGGGGCAGATTCTGGTACGTCCCGTTCACCGCGAACCTCGTCGGACTGGTGCTGTCCGGCACCCGGAGCGCGTGGATCGGCATGATCCTCGCCCTCGCCACCTGGGTGCTCCTCCGATGGCGGACGTTCTCCTGGCGCGGTGCGGGCAGCGCGGTCGCCGTCGTCGCGATCGCCTACGCAGCCGTCGCGTTCGCCCCGTCGATCTGGGCGCCCGCCGCTCCCGCCTCGGCGCCGACCGTGGCCGCTCCCGCGCCGGGTGCCGTGGCTCCTGCACCGAGTTCGGTGGCTGCCCCTGGCGCCGCCGCACCGAGTTCCGTTGCCCCTGCGCCCGGTTCCGCCGCCCCTGCGCCGAGTTCGGTGGCACCTGCGCCTGACTCCGCGGCCCCCGTGCCCAGCTCGGCCGCTCCTGCCTCCAGCTCCGCCGCGCCCGCCCCCAGCTCCGTCGACTCGGTCGACGTGGCGGGGTCACGGATCTCCGACCCGATCGGGTCGGCCAGCGCGGACGCGCGCTTCACCCGCATCAACGCCGTCTGGGACGGCATCACCCGGGACTGGTCCACCGTCGTCTTCGGTAACGGACCAGAGGCCAACGTGCGCTACCTGGAGCATGTCGGGATCGGCGACGGCCAGGCAGAGGTCTTCGACAACACCTACCTGACCTTCTGGTACAACTACGGCCTGATCGGACTGGCCTGCCTGCTGTCGCTGCTGGTGGTGCTGTACCGGCGGCTCCGGTCGCTGCCCGCCCGCCTCCTGCTGGTGGGCATCGCGGCCCAGATCTTCTTCTTCGACGTCTGGCTGTGGTTGGGGGCGGTGGCCGTGTGCCTCCTGGCGGTGGCGTTGGGCGCTGCCGACAACCCGTCGTTGTCGGCCCGGCCGCTACCGCCACTGGACCCGCGACGGTGGCGCCGGCGTACGCCGCAGGGCGCCCGCGAGGAGAGCGCGGTCCCCTCGGGCGTGCAGTGAGCTGAGTCGCCGGCGGCGTCTGTCCCGTCGACCGCCCTGCCGGTGCGCCCGAGCCGGGCCGGTCAGCCGCCGGTGGCGGGGCCGGAGGTGACCACGGCCTCGCCCTGGCCGGTGGCCGGCGGGTGCCCCACCCGCGACCCGATCAGGCGCGCGGCCGCCCGGTGCCGCCGGGCGACCGGCGGCAACCCGATCAGGAACTCGGGAAACATGCCGAAGAAGGTCCTGGCGCTCTGCAACTCCAGGCTGTGCGCCCTGGACCAGCGCAGCGAGTTCGTCGCCCGGCCCCAGTGGTGGATCCACCGCACGTCGCCGAGCAGTGCGACGGGCAGACCGTCGCGCCACGCGCGCAGCCCGAGCTCGTGGTCCTCGTAGTAGAGGAAGAAGCGCTCGTTCCACCCACCCAGCTTCACGACGTCCGCGGTGCGTCCGGCGACGGCCGCGCCCATGACCCAGGCGACGTAGCGCACCTCGCCCGGTTCCGCGACGACCCGGTACGAGGCGTGCAGGCGGGACAACGGCCAGACCTTCCGGTTGCCCAGCTTCGCCGTCGCGTAGGGAAAGCCGCGACCGTTCGCCTGGGGGACCCCCTCGGACGAGAGCAGTTGGGGAGCGACCAGCCCTCCGTGCGCGTCGAGGTACCGCTGCAGCACATCGAGGCCGTCCGGACGGATCTCGAGGTCCGGGTTCGCGAACAGGATGTACTTCCCGGTCACCTCGCGCAGGGCGACATTGTTCGCCCTGGCGAACCCGACGTTCTCCGGCAGCCGGATGACCCGGGCCCCCAGCTGCTCCGCCACCGCCGCCGAGTCGTCGGCGGAGCAGTTGTCCACCACCACCCACTCGTACGGCTCGGCCGCGCCGCGCCAGCACCGGCGGAGCGTGTCCGCCGAGTTGTAGGTGACCGTCACGACACTCCACGGGTGTCCCGTCATCAGCCTCTCCGAGATGTCAGGTAGCTGAACAGGCAGGCGAAGCCGAACCGGCTGCCTCTCCACTGCCGGCGGGCGGCCGGCGCCTCCACCAGGCCGCGTCCCACCCCCCGCAGGAACGGTCGCAGCAGGCCCTGACGCGCGCGCCGGGCGGCCAGCGCGGCGTGCGCCAACGCCAGGATCGGCACCGCGACGAGCAGCAGCGGCCAGGTGAGGGTCCGCGCCGCGACCAGGAGCCGGTTACGGGCCAGGAGAAAGGCCCGGAATCCCTGAAGGCGGTCGTCGCCCTCGACGCTGTGGCCGCCGGCGTGCGGCAGCACGAGATCCAGCCCACGGGTACGCAGGCCCGAGGCGTAGAGCCGGAACGCGAGGTCGGCGTCCTCACCCCAGGCGAACAGGTGCTCGTGGAACCCCCCGAACCGGCGGAACAGTTCGGTGGGGAAGACCGCCGCGCCGCCCGACGGACCCAGGGGGGCCCGCGCCGCGGTCGCCGACCGGTCGACGAAGAGCGAGATCGGGTTCAGGTCGATGCCGACGTACTCACCGCCGTGCATGGCCAGGCCGACCGCGACGGGGGTGTCGGGGTCCGCCGCGACGGCGGCGCAGAGGCGGGCCAGCGCGTCCTGCGGTAACCAGACGTCCGGATTCAGCAGCAGGACGTGGCTCGTGGTCGCGACCGCCACCGCCCGGTTGCAACCTGCCGCGAAGCCCGCGTTCGACGAGTCGGGTAGGTACTCGTACCGGTCGTCGTCCAGGCAGGTGGCGATGACCTTCTCGCACCCGTCGTCGGGCGAGTTGTCGGCGAAGACGAACCGCACCGGGAGATCCGTGGCGCTGCGTACCCAGGTGGGCAGCGTCTCGGCGAGCATGTCCGCGGACCGGTACAGCACCGTGACGATGGTCAGCTCTGTCGCCACCCGCGCACCACTCTCATCCGTTCCCTGATCGGGGTGACCGCTGGTCACCGCAGCGACCGGTACAGGCTCTGCCAGCGCGCCACGCACCGGTCGAAGGCGTACTCCCGGGCGTACCACTGGGCCACCCGCTGCCGGTCGTCGGTGGAGCCGACCGGGCGGACCGCCTCCCGGACGGCCCCGGCCAGCGCGGTGGCCGTCAGGTCCGCCCGGAACGCCAGGGTTCCGGTGGCGTGCCGGGTGACCTCCGCGAGACCGCCGGCCCCGGTGTGCACCACGGGCACGCCCAGGGACAGCGCTTCGAGCGCGCTGAGCCCGAACGACTCGACCCGGGACGGCACCAGCAGGCAGTCGATCCGCTGCAGGAACTCCGCCGCGGCGACCCGTCCGACGAGTTGGAGGTTCGGCCGGGCCGCGATCGGCAGCGAGCCGGCCCCGGCCACCACGAAGTCCACGTCCGGCAGGCACGAGGCGACCTCGGGCAGCAGGTCGGCGCCCTTCTCCTTCTCCAATCGGCCGAGATAGCCGACGACCGGCCGTCGATCGGATCTCGGCGCGCGGGCAGGCTGCGGGTCGGGCCAGGTGGCCGGCAGCGGGTTCGGGATCAAGTGGACGTCCTCGACCCGGCCACGCTCGCGCAGCTCGGCGGCCTCGAACTCGGAGACCGCGACGGTCGCGTGCGGCCGCAGCCGGCGCATGGCCAGGTCCAGCGTGATGTTGGACTGGACGACGGCCTTCTGCTGAAGTGATGCGGCGGCGTCCCGGTACTGCCAGAGGCTGTTGTGCAGGGTGACCACGAGGGGGGTTCGCGGGCGTTCCGTGCTCAGCGCGGCCCGCGCGTGCATCGCCGCCGAGAGTAGATGGGCACAGACCACGTCCGGCCTGACCTCGCGCACCAGGCGACGGATCTGCCGCACATAGGACAGGTCGATCCGGCCGGCCGCGCTGAGCCCGACCCAGGGCACCCCGGCCTCGCGCAACGCCCCGCCCACCTCGTCGTCCGAGGTGGCGGCGACCACCTCCACGCCCGTCCGGGCGTGCGCCGGGATGATCTCCGTCAGGATCCGTTCCGCGCCACCGAGTTGCCGGCGTCCGGATCCACCCGTGGTGCAGACGAACAGCACCTTCACGAGGCACGCAGCCCCTCGACCGCGCCGCGCGCGATGGCACGGCGGACCGGGTTGCCGCCCACGGCCGCCCGCAGCAGCGTCCCGCAGACGTACGCCGTCGCGGCGACGCGGGCGCGCCGGCCCCCCGTGTCCCGGCTCGCCCGGATGAACTCCCGGGTACGCCGCTGGGAGATTTCCTCTTCGGACCAGCGGCGCCTGGCCGTCGCGTCGTCCTCGTGCATGATCACGGCTTCCCGCACGTACGCCAGCCGTAGGCCCTGTTGGCGCAGGGCCCAGCACAGCCGCATGTCCTCCGAGTAGAAGAAGGACGTCTCGTCGACCCCGCCGATGGTGTCGAAGGTGCTGCGGCGCAGGGCGACGAAGGGCCCGGTCAGCCAGTCCGCCTCTTCCGGCGGCGCGACGATCCGCAGGCGTGGCGCCACCAGGCTCAGCCCGGTTGCGTGGGCGAGCCCGACCCGCATGGTCAGGAACCGCCCGCCCTCGGTCTGCGGCACGCCTTCCGGTGTCACCACGGCGGGGAAGGCCGCACCCACCGCGGGATCGGCGAGAGCGGCCAGCAGGCGGGCCACCGCATCGTCGTGCACGACGATGTCGTTGTTGGAGAGGATGACGTTCGCCCTGCTCGTGTGGCGCACGCCGAGGTTCATCCCTCTGGCGTACCCCAGGTTCGAACCGGACTGGACGTACCGGACGCCCTGCTGGGCGCAGAATCCGCTCAACGCCTGCCGGATCTCCTCCGAGCTGCCGTTGTCCACGACCACGATCTCCGCCGCGCTCGGCAGCGACCGGACGCAGGCGCGGGTCCGCTCGAAGTCCTCCCAGGCGAGGACCACAATCGAGACATCCATGTCACACCGCTCCATGACTCGGCGGCTGCGCTCGTCGCAGGCTCGCTCTCGACGCAAGGGCGTGTACGGCGTAGGCGAGCGAGGAAACGATCGCCGCGCCGACCACTCCGGCCCAGGGAATGATCCCGACGTACGCAGGTACCGCCACCGCGACGGTGACGAGGGCGACGACGGTGGTCGCCTTCTCGCCCCGTCGCTTCAACAGCAGGGCACTCCAGCTCTTCCCGGCCGCCGTGGCCAGCGAGCCCGGCAGAAGGAGCAGACCCAGGAGCCACGCGTGCCGGTACTCCGGCTGGACGAGGCCCAGCACGGCGAGTCCGACGACGGCGGCCACGGCGATCGGCAGGGCGGCCCTGACCACCGCTCTCGTCGGGTCCGGCCCGTCCGCGCCGTCGCGGTCGGCAAGGATGCGCTGCGCACGTACCACGGCACCGGCCTGTGCAAACTCCAACGCCGCGACGGCCAGGGCGTAGACGCCGAGCGGACCGGCGCCGGCGAACCTGGCCACCAGGACCTGGTTGAACCGGAGCGTCATCATCTGCGCGAAGATCCCGACGTGCAGGTTGCCCGCCGCGAGCACGTCGGCGCGGTAGTCCGACCGGGTGGCCGTGGGCGCCGGGCCGAACCCGTGCCGCCGGACCATTCCCAGCACCAGCCCGCACACCACCAGCGCGCTGAGCCACTGCACGCCGAGCCAGACCAGGCTCCACCGCCCGCCGTCGAGCTGCCCGGCGGCATAGAGGGCGGCGTAACCGCCCACCAGGACCGCCCCGCTCGCGGCCCGCATCGAGTAGACGAGCCGGAAGCTCCTGCGCCGCAGCGCGAACGACGACACGGTGTTGAAGACGGTCAGGCCTGCGGCGGCTCCCACGCCGACCAGGTGACTACCGACTCCGGCCACCGTGGTGAGCAGGGCGGCGGCGCCGGCGGAGAGCAGCACCGAGACCCCGAGGATCGTGAGGACCCAGGTCCGGCCCCGGGAGACGACCCACCCGGCCGGACGGGACAGCAGGAACGTGTCCAGCGACAGCCCGCCGACCGCCGCGCCCAGCGTCGCGCTCACCATGTTCGCGGCCAGCTCGCCGCGCTCCGCTGCGGGGAGGGTCACCGACGTGACCGCCGCGAGGCCCGTCAGGCCGAGAGCGGCGAGGTAGAGATGTTCGGGCGCGCCGAGCCGCCGGAGTAGTTGGGCCGACCGGTGCCCGGGGGACGGTTTCCGGCCGGGGCCTGACGAGTCGGCGGGATCGGCCGGCGACACGTCGGTCCGGACGGGCGAGCCCGTGCCGAGCTGGGTCATCGCCCACCACCGCGGAAGACCTCCGCAACGGTGCGAAGCACGATCTTGATGTCGAGCCAGAGCGACCAGTTCTCGACGTAGTAGTTGTCGAACCTCGTCCGGTCGGAGATCGGCGTGTCCCCTCGTAGGCCACTGACCTGCGCAAGTCCGGTGAGTCCGACGGGCACCCGGTGGCGCATCGCGTAGTTCGGGTACTCGACCGAGAACTTCTCGACGAAGTACGGCCGTTCGGGCCGGGGCCCCACCACGCTCATGTCGCCGCGCAGGATGTTCCAGAGCTGCGGCAGTTCGTCCAGCGACGTCCGGCGCAGGAACCGCCCGATCGGCCCGACGCGCTGGTCATGCGCGATGGACCAGGTGGTCTGCGACTCGTGCTCGTCGACCGGGCGCATCGACCGGAACTTGATGACCTTGAACGGCTTGCCGTACCGGCCGATCCGCTCCTGACGAAAGAAGACGCCCCGGCCACCTTCGAGGAACGTCGCCACCACGCAGAGCAGAAGCAGCGGGCTCAGCACGATCAGCGCCAGTGCGGCGATGACCACGTCGGAGGCCCGCTTCACCGCCCACCGTGGTCCGGACAGCGTGATGTCGCCGATCTTGACGATGGGGAAGGCCCCGACGTGGTCGGGATATCCACCATGGGACCGGGAACCCCAGAGGCGGGGCACCGCCCAGAGGTCGCAGCGCGAACTGGCCGGCTGGAGCAGGATCTCCATCAGGGTCGACTCCGGGCAGTCCGGGTCGGCGATGACCAGGACCTCGCAGTCCAGCATGCTGGTGAGCTGTTCGAGGTCGCCGAGAGTGCCGATCAGGGGGAGCGCCCCGGCACCCTGCCGCGAGGCGACGTCGACACAACCGACGAACCGTAGCCCGTACTGCGGGTAGCGCCGCAGCAGCCGGGCGAGTTCGACGCCGATCGGACCGCTGCCGATGATGATGGCGTTGTGCTCCACCCATCGACGCTTGCGCGCGACGAGGAGGAGTTTGCGGCTGAACGCACGGCCGACCACCACCAGGCCGGCGGACAACGCCACACCCTGCATGAACCCGCTGACGTACGCCACCGCGTCGTGACGCTCGGCCGCGATGATGGCCACCACCGCACCGGATGCCAGCAGCCGGCCGCCGAGGCCGGGTAGTTCGTCCAGGAAGCTGACGTGGCGGCGCGGCCGATAGAGCCCGCCCGTGGTGAAGAGCGCCACCGTGAGGCCGGCGTTGACCAGGGTCCCGCGCCAGTGGTTCTGGGTCACCAGCAGCGGGGTGAGCAGTGCGATGACGTCGAGGGGAGCGATCATCATCCAGGCCCGGAGCGGGCGCGTCCGCTTCGAGGTCCGGGAGCCGGCGTACGGCAGGACCGCGGTCGTGTCGAGGCCGGCACGCGGCTCGGCGGCGGCCGGCGGTTCGGCGGCCCGTGGGACAGGAGGAATGCGCGCCGGAACTTCCTCGCCGCCGGTCCGGTCACCCTGCGGTTGCGCCGACTGCTGCGATCGTTCGTCGAGGTGGGTCGTGGTCGCAGCAGGATGACCTGACGCCGGTAGGCGTGACATGGTCGGTCCTCCCCCGTGACGAACCCTGGCCAGAAGTGAAACGCCGGGGCGATCGAAGGATACGAGTACGTCAGAAGTGTCGCCAGAGCCGGGGAGCCGATTCACCGTCCTACTTTCCGGCGGCCACGATCTCGGACACCGAGTCTCGGCGGACCGCGTCGAAGAGCTTCCTGGCCTTCGCCGTGTCGGCGAACACGACGCTCTCGGTGCCGACCCGGCCCGTCCCCTTGGTGGGGCAGGTGAAGAACTCGAGGTTGCCGCTGCGCAGGTGACGCAGCTTCATGGCCAGGTCCACGAGGGACAATGACTCGTCCACCGCGACGGCGCTCGTGGTGGCCTTGATGAAAGAGTTCAACTTGCCGGGGCTGGCCAGCACGCCACCGGAGGCGGCCTTGTCCAGGATCGCCTTGATCACCTGTTGCTGGTGCCGGATCCGGGCGAAGTCGCCGTCGGCGAAGGCGTGCCGCTCGCGCGCGTAGTCCAGTGCGGCCGCCCCGTCCAAGGTCTGCGGACCCTTCTCGAAGGTCCGGCTGCCGCTCGGATGGAGCGAGTACTTCGTGGTGAAGCTCTTCTCCACATCGACCTCGACGCCGCCCAGCGCGTCGACGATCTCCTTGAATCCGGCGAAGTCGACCATCGTCACGTGGTCGATGCGGACTCCGGTGAACTTCTCCACCGTCTGGACCATCAGCGGGACGCCACCCCACGCGTACGCCGCGTTGATTTTGGCGTCCCTGCCGCCGTGTCCGCTCTTCGACCTGGGCACGTGCACCCAGGTGTCCCGAGGGATCGAGATGAGCTGGGCACTCGACCGGTCCTTGGTCAGATGGGCCAGGATGATGGTGTCGCTCCGGGAACCGGAGCTGTTCTCCTGGTCCCGGGAGTCGCTGCCCAGGATCATGATGTTCATCGCGCCCTGAGCCTCCGCCACGGCCTGGGGGCGGGACTCCCGGGGCACGTCCTGGAACGCGTCGACGCGATCGATGGAGGAGTTGACGGAGCGGTAGTACAACCCTCCCGCGAGGACACCACCGCCGCCCAGCAGCGCCAGCACCAGCAGCACGATCAGGGCGATCCGCCGGCCGCGACGGCGACGCGGCGCCGGAGCAGAGGGCCGGCCACCGTCGACGTCCTCTTCGGACCCGGGGGAGTGCGATTCGACGTCGGCGAGCTGCTGGCGATCTGACATGGCCGCGATGCTACTGATTCACGTTCGTGCACGGGGACCCTCGTCCGGACGGTCATTCCGGCCCACCCGATCGGTGAATCCAACTTTTCCTCGCCGTTCTTCACCTTCGCCTGGTAAAACCTCCGCGTGGACGCAACGACGCTTCGCCGGGCCATCGCCCGCACCCGCCTCGCGCCGGTCGCCGCCTTCCCGAAGCGGCTCGCCCGCGTCGCCCGGCACGACGCCAAGGTCATCCGTACCACCACCCGGTGGCTCTTCACCTCCCGCGAGCACCACAACTACACCTACGACCTGACGAAGCTCAGCCGGCAGCACCTCGCCTGGTTCGTCAGCGTCGTCTGCGACGTGCCGATCAAGCAGGTCCGCGCCTATCTCGACGAGATCGAGTCCGACGACACGCTGCGCGGCCACATCGAGCGGGCCACCGCCGGGTCCGCGCGCCGCGGCCTGGCCGACCGGCAGGTCCGGTACGCCCGCCGCATCGGCTGGTACGCCATCGTCCGAGCCACTCGTCCCGCGCACGTGGTGGAGACCGGCGTCGACAAGGGGCTGGGCAGTTGCGTGCTCGCCGCCGCCCTGCTGCGCAACGCCGACGAGGGGCACCCCGGCCGGCTCACCTCGCTGGACATCAACCCCGAGGCCGGCTACCTGGCCCGCACCGCGCCCTGGTCCGAGGTGGTGGACCTGGTCATCGGCGACTCGATCGCCTCCATCACCGCGCTGGACCGCCCGGTCGACCTGTTCCTGCACGACAGCGACCACAGCCGGGCGCACGAGAAGCGTGAGTTCGAGGCGATCGAGCCGAAGCTGGCCCCCGGGGCGATGCTGCTCACCGACAACGTCACCGCCACCGACGTGCTCGCCGCCCACGCCGAGCGCACCGGCCGGCGCTTCCTCGCCTACCGGGAGACCCCGCGCGAGCACTGGTATCCCGGCGACGGCATCGGCGTGGCCTGGTGACAGCGGCGGCCCAGGTCACGATCGGGGATGGACCTGCGCCGCCCGTACCGACGCCGGATCCGCGGGTGCCTCGCCGCCGGTCGTGCTCGCCTGCGGTGGCACCGGTGGAGCCGGCCGGCGCGGCCGGTGGCGGCTGACCGTCAGCCGGTCGGCTCGTCCAGGTCCCGCCACATGAAGATCTCGTCGCGGTCGTCGCCGGGCGCCACCCGCAGCGCGCCCGGCAACCGCCCCACCTCCCGGTACCCGAGCCGCCCGTAGAACCTCTCCAGGCCCAGCCCGCCGCGGACCGTCACGTGCAGCGCCCGCCAGCCCAGCTCCGGGGCGCGGCGCTCGGCCTCCCGCATCAGGTCGAGGCCGTAGCCCCGGCCCTGGGTGTCGGGGTGGACCATCACCCGCTTGAGGGTGCCCCAGTGCGTCTTCAGGTGGAACCGGTTGTCCGCGAAGATCAGCACCGCGACGAGCCGCTCGCCCTCGTACCCGACGAGCAGCCGGTCCGGCCCGTCGGTGATCTCGGCGAGGGTCCGCTCGGCGAACGGACGTACCTCGGCGGCGGTGACCGGGGCGACGAAGCCGACCGCGCCGCCGGCGTTGGTGACGTCGACCCAGAGCTCGACGATCCGCGCGCGCAGGTCAGGGGTGAGGTCGGGGTCGAGGACGAAACGCAGACTCACGCCCGCCATCCTGACGAAGGGGCGCGGCGTGGGCTCGCCATCGTGACGCGACCGACAGTGTGGAGCTGGTGCGGGAGAGGGGATTCGAACCCCCACGTCCTCTCGGACACGGGCTCCTAAGGCCCGCGCGGCTGCCGTTACGCCACTCCCGCCGACTCGCTGAGTCTAGAGCGTCGCGCCGAAACGGTGTGCAGCCCTGCTCGTCGCAGGATGTTCGACACCGTGCCGTGGCTGACCACGCATTCGCCGCCCGACGAAGCCCGGATGATGCCGGCCAGCTTGCGCGGACCGAGCGTGGGATTCGCCAGGGCGTACCGCACCACCGTCTCGTGCTGCGGTGACCCCGGCGCTGGTCGGGAAGCCTGTCGGGGCGCGGGGGCGACCCCGCCGGTGGTGGCGAGTCGTCGGCGAAGACGCGGAAGGTGGCTGCGGTGACAGCCGATCCTCCTCGCCGCGTCGACCGGGCGGAGGGCACCGGCCTCCACCTGTCTGATCAGATCTGCCACGGCCTCCGGCGTGAGGGGGGCGGTGGCCGGGGTGGCGTTGCCGGAACGTTGGTCGGCGGTGTCGCCGGGCCACGATTGCGCCCCGCGTAGGTGGCTGTCTGACTGTGGCAGTTCGGGCAGAGCAGCCGCAGGTTCGGAGGACGGTTGTCGAGGAAGTCGCCGTCGATGTGGTCGACGTGCAGGATCAGCGGGCGGCCCCGCCACGTCGGCCCGATGCCGCACTCCTCGCACTCCTCGGGGACGCCGATGTCGCCCAGCGCCCACTTCAACCGGGTCCCCGGTGTGCGCCGGGCACCCTGCGGCAGACGCACCAGCAGTTGGGAGGAGGTGGTCCGCCGTTCGCTGCGGCGTCCCTTGTTGTGTGCGCTGCCGGTGAAGTGCGACGTGTCGATGCCGAACCGCTTCAACTGCCGGCTGATGTGCGCATGCGACCCACCGCTGATGCGCACGCCGAGCAGCCGCATCACGCCGGCGATGGAGTGCGCGGCAGCGGCCGCCTCGGCCAGCGTCTCCGGGGTGTATCTGTATCGGACCACGCACGGACCGTAGTGACGGGGTCCGACAAGCTCAGTCGAGGCCGAGGTCCCGGCGCAGCTTGGCCACGTGCCCGGTGGCCTTGACGTTGTAGAACGCCCGCTCGATCTTCCCGTCCGGGTCGATGACGAACGTCGAGCGGATCACCCCGGTCACCGTCCGGCCGTACATCCGCTTCTCGCCGTACGCGCCGTAGGCGGTGAGCACCGTCTTGTCGGCGTCGGCGACCAGCGGGAAGGTGATCGCGTCGCGCTCGCGGAACTTCGCCAGCTTGGCGGGCTTGTCCGGGGAGATGCCGACGACCTCGTAACCGGCGGCCTGGAGCGAGGCGAGCGAGTCGCGGAAGTCGCACGCCTGCTTGGTGCAGCCGGGCGTCATCGCGGCCGGGTAGGCGTACAGGACGACCCGGCGGCCGCGCAGGTCGGCCAGGGAGAGCGTCTCGCCGGTGTCGGTCGGCAGGGTGAAGTCGGGGGCGGGGTCGCCGGGGGCGAGGCGGTCGGGCGCGGTCATGGCAGCGACCTTACCGCCGCTGCGGGTGGTGGTGGACGGCACGCGCCCGGCCCGTGGTGATCAAGAACATGGCTTGTTGCCAAGCCTTGGCAACAACGAGGTCTGCCAAATAGGCTGCGCCGTGTGGAAACCCTGGCGATGCACATCTCGAACGGGATCATCAACGGTCCCGTGGCGGGCATCTTCGCGGCCGTCGCGCTCGCCGCGCTGACCTTCTGCGTGCTGCGCGGCCGACAGGACCTGGACGACCGGCTGGCCCCGATGGCCGGCCTGGTCGCCGCGTTCATCTTCGCCGTGCAGATGCTCAACTTTCCGATCTTCACCGCCGGGGTGAGCGGTCACCTGCTCGGCGGCGCGCTCGCCGCCATGCTGGTCGGCCCCTGGGTGGGCGCGCTCTGTGTGGCGGTGGTGCTGGTCGTGCAGGCCCTGGTCTTCGGCGACGGTGGCGTCGCGATGCTCGGGCTGAACATCACCAACATGGCGATCCTCGGCACCGCCGCGGCGTACCTGCTGATCGCCGGGCTGCTGCGGGTGCTGCCGCGGACCCCGGCCGGGCTCGGGGCGACCGCGTTCGTCGCCGCGCTGCTCAGCGTGGTGGTCGCGGCCCAGGGCTTCGTCGTCCAGTACTGGCTGGGCGGCACCACCGACCTGGGCGGCAACATCACCGGCCTGGCCGGAACCATGGGCGTGGTCCACCTGCTGATCGGCATCGGCGAGGGCCTGATCACCGCGACCACCGTGGTCACCGTCGCGAAGGTCCGGCCCGATCTGGTGTACGCGCTGCGCGCCCTGAAGCCGGCCACGCCGGCGCCCGTTCCGGCTGTCGGAGGTGTCCGGTGAGGAAGCGTTCCTGGGGTTTCGTCGGGGTCGGCCTGCTGGTCGCGCTCCTGCTCGCCGGAGTGGTGAGCAACTACGCCTCGTCGCACCCGGACGGGCTGGACTCCTCCCTGCTCGAGGGCTGCACGGTCAACGCCGACCACGAGATCACCGGTGGCTCCTGCCCGGCGCAGCAGGCCAAGGACCATGAACTGGCCGACAGCCCGCTCGCCGACTACGGCGTCCGGGGCGTCGACAACGCCTTCCTCTCCACCGGTCTCTCCGGCGTGCTCGGCGTGCTGCTCACCTTCGCCGTCGGCGGCGGCGTCTTCTGGCTGCTGCGCCGGCGTGGCCCGGCCGGCACCGACGACGCCGACGGCGCCGCGCGCGAGGACCGGCAGCCGGCCGGCACCACCGGCTGAGCAGGGGTACGCGGATGGGCGCGGGACACGCGCACGTGCTCTACCGGGACGTCGCCTCCCCGGTGCACCGGCTCGCCCCCGAGGTGAAGATCGCGGCGATGGTGCTCTTCACGCTCGCCGTGGTGGCCACCCCGCGCGAGGCGTTCTGGGCCTTCGGCGGGTACGCGCTGCTGGTCGCCGGGGTCGCCGGGCTGGCCCGGGTGGGGCTGCGCTGGCTGCTGCTACGCGCCACCATCGAGCTGCCGTTCGTGCTGTTCGCGTTCGCGCTGCCGTTTGTGGGCGCGGGGGAGCGGGTGCCGGTCGCCGGGCTCGACCTCTCCGTCGACGGCCTGTACGGCGGGTGGAACATCGTCGCCAAGGGCACCCTCGGCGTACTCGCGTCGCTCCTGCTGGCCGGGACCACGACGACCCGGGACCTGATCCTCGGCCTGGACCGGCTGCGCTGCCCGCAGATCATCACCCAGATCGCCACGTTCATGCTGCGCTACCTGGACGTGCTGGTCGGCGAGGCCCGCCGGATGCGGGTGGCCCGGGTGTCCCGGGGCGACGACCCGCGTTTCCTGTGGCAGTTGCGCGGCTTCGCCGCCGGGGTGGGTGCGCTGTTCCTGCGCGCCTTCGAGCGCGGTGAGCGGGTCTACCTGGCGATGGTGTCGCGGGGCTACTCCGGTCGGATGCCGGCGGTCTGTCAGGGCGCGGGCGCGGCGACCGCCGGGCAGTGGCTGGCCGCGGCGACCGTGCCGCTGGTGGCGGTCTCCATCGCCGCCACCGCCGTC
Organism: Micromonospora sp. URMC 105; assembly: GCF_051386295.1. Classification (NCBI taxonomy): domain Bacteria; kingdom Bacillati; phylum Actinomycetota; class Actinomycetes; order Micromonosporales; family Micromonosporaceae; genus Micromonospora; species Micromonospora sp. URMC 105. Next base: position 74,074 of record NZ_JBPQTL010000019.1, read on the forward strand.
GTCCTGACATGATCGGGTACGTGCAGACCGCTGCCTCCCTGGACGTTCGTGGCGTCCGGTACGCGTACCCGGACGGTCACCTCGCCCTGGCCGGGGTGGACCTGCGGGTGCCGCGCGGCGAGCGGGTGGCCCTGCTCGGGCCGAACGGCGCCGGCAAGACCACGCTGGTGCTGCACCTCAACGGCATCCTCACCCCGACCGAGGGGACGGTCAGCGTCGGCGGGCTGACGGTGAGCCGGGACCGGGCCGAGCTGGCCGAGGTACGGCGCCGGGTGGGCATCGTCTTCCAGGACCCGGACGACCAGCTCTTCCTGCCCACGGTCGCCGAGGACGTGGCGTTCGGCCCGGCGAACCTGGGGCTGCGCGGGGCGGAGCTGGCCGAGCGGGTGGACGAGGCGCTGGCCGCGGTGGGGATGAGCGAGCACCGGGACCGGGCCCCGCACCACCTCTCATTCGGCCAGCGGCGTCGGGTGGCGGTGGCCACCGTGCTCGCCATGCGCCCGGAGATCCTGGTGCTCGACGAGCCCTCGTCCAACCTCGACCCGGCCGCCCGGCGGGAACTGGCGGAGATCCTGCGCGGCCTGCCGGTGACCCTGCTGATGGTGACCCACGACCTGCCGTACGCGGCGGAGCTCTGCGAGCGGGCGGTCATCCTGGACGCCGGCCGGATCGTCGCCGACGCCCCGACGCCGGACATCCTCGGCGACGCCGACCTGCTGGCCCGGCACCGCCTCGAACTCCCCTACGGCTTCACCCCGCACTCCCTGCCCCGCCCCTGACGCCCGCGCGGCGGTGATCCGCTCCGGTTTGCGGCGTGTCGGGGTGTCCTCGCGCCGGGAC
>NZ_JBPQTL010000020.1:0-72537 GCF_051386295.1 Micromonospora sp. URMC 105
GTCCTGTCGATCAAGGTATCCGGGCAGCGGGCCACCGTCGTGTGGCTGACCCGCAGCGACGGCAAGGGCATGGCCGAGCTGGACATCAAACGCACGTCGACGTACCAGCTCTCCGGCAAGAGCCTGGTCGAGGTCGGCCACACCGACGCGCCGTACGCGCCCTGACCGCACCGCCGCCGGAGCCGCGCGGAACGGCTCCGGCGGCGGACGGCCGGCGGGTCAGGCGGGTACGGAGTTCCGGCCCGCCGCAGCCGGGGTGGCCACGCCGGCGCGGCGTCGACCGATCAGGCTGTCGAGCGCCCAACTGCCCGGCCCGAGCACGACCACCAGGGCGAACGCCCAGCAGAACAGGGCGGCCAGCTCGCCGCCGTTGTGTATCGGCAACAGCCCGTCCGGCTGATGCACGGTGAAGTAGGCGTACGCCATCGAGCCCGAGGCGAGCAGCGCGGCGGGCCGGGTGAGGAGTCCGACCAGCACCAGCGCGCCGCAGACCACCTGGATCAGCGCCGCCCACCAGCCCGGCCACTGCCCCACGGGCAGGGACTCGCCTGTGCCGCGGGCACCGCCGAGCACGCCGAAGATCGACGACAGGCCGTGGCAGAGGAAGAGCAGGCCGATGACCATGCGGAAGAGGGACAGGGCGGGTCCGTTGAACCGGTCGAGATTCATCTCGCTACCTCCGGGTGAGTGGAACGGGTGCACCCAGAATCAGCCAGGAAATATCCGACTTTATGAATTTTCTGTTAACGAACCCGTCGTCCGCGGGAGTTAGCGCTCAAGTCGTCAGCTCGTGATGTCCTTTCGGGTGAATCGCCAGAAGGCCAGCCCCCAGAAGAGGGTCGCGTAGCTGACCGCCGAGATCGCACCCCGCACCACGTCGTCGGTCTGCACCGGCGTGGAGAGCAGCCCGAGCCAGGCGGTGCTGTAGTGCGTCGGCAGGAAGTCGCGCACCGCACCGAGGGCGGTGATCTGGTCCAGGATGCTGGAGAGGATCCAGAGCAGCACCGCCCCGCCGACCGCGCCGAGCGCGGCGTCGGTGGTCACCGACAGCAGGAACGCCAGCCCGGCCACCACCAGCAGGACGACCGCCAAGTAGCCGAGCACCGCCAGCAGCCGCAGCAACCCGTCGGTCGGCGCCAGTTCCGCAGCGACCTGGCTGCGCAACGGCGCCCAGCCGTACCGGAGGGTGCCGGCGAGCAGGGCGGTGCCGGCGAGCAGCAGCAGGGCCAACGCCGAGTACGCCAGCGCCACCAGCAGCTTCACCGCGAGCAACCGGGACCGGGGCACCGGCACCGCCAGCAGGTAGCGCAGGCTGCCCCAGCTCGCCTCGCTGGCCACGGTGTCCCCGCAGAAGAGCGCGACCACCACGACCAGCAGAAACGACGCCGAGACGAAGATCGAGAAGAGGGTGAAGTTGAGGCCGCCCGAGGTGGCCAGCTCGACCAGGCTGCCGAACTCGTTGCGCCCGTTGTCGTCGTCGTCACCGGAGTCGAACTGGAAGGCGATCAGGATGATCAGCGGCAGCAGCACCATGAAGCCCAGCGCGAGCTGGGTACGCCGCCGCGAGGCCTGCCGGCGGAACTCGGCCGCGAACGGCAGGGTCGCCGACGGCCGGTAGCCCGCGGCCGCGCCGCCCGGGCCGATCCGCCGCCCGGTGTCGGCCGGACCCGCCGTGTCGATGGATGAGTCCGCCATCACCGGTCACCGCTTCCCCGAGAGTTCTCGCCCACCAGGGCGAGGAACGCGTCCTCCAGGCGGCGCCGCGGCACCACCCGGTCCACCCCGATCCCGGCCCGGACCAGCTCCGCGACCACCTCGCTGCGCGCGGTGCCGTTGGTGTCCACCACCAGAGCGCCGTCGTCGTCGGGCAGCACCCGCACCCCCTCCAGCCGGTCGAGGACGACCCGCGCGGCGGCCGGGTCGGTCACGTCGAAGAGGACGCTCGGCGAGTCGCCGACGATCTCCTCGACCGGCCCGGAGGCGACGATCCGACCCTTGTTGACCACCACCGCGTGGGTGCAGGTCTGCTCCACCTCGGCGAGCAGGTGGCTGGAGACCAGCACCGCGCGGCCGTCGGTGGCGTACCGCTGGAGCACCCGGCGCATCTCGGCGATCTGCGGCGGGTCCAGCCCGTCGGTCGGCTCGTCCAGCACCAGCAGCTCGGGCAGGCCGAGCATGGCCTGCGCGATGGCCAGCCGCTGCTTCATGCCGTGGCTGTAGTTCTTGATCCGCCGGTGCACCGAGGCGCCCAGGCCGGCGATCTCCAGGGCCTGCTCGAAGTGCGCGTCCGCCGTCGGCCGGCCGGTGGCCCGCCAGTACGCCTTCAGGTTCTCCAACCCGGACAGGTGCGGCAGGAAACCGGGTCCCTCGACCAGCGCGCCGATCCGCGACAGCACCGGCGAGCCCGGCACCAGCCGGTGCCCGAAGACGTAGATCTCGCCGGCGGTCGGCTGGGTGAGCCCCATCAGCACCCGCAGCGTGGTGGTCTTGCCCGCGCCGTTCGGGCCCAGCAGGCCGACCACCTGACCGGGGTGCACCTCGAAGTCCACGTTGGAGACGGCGACGAAGCCGTCCGCGTACTCCTTGCGGAGCCGGCGCACGGCGAGCGGGACGCCCGCGTACTCCGGGTGCACGGAGCTGTCCTGGCGGCGGTGCCGGCGGCGGACGACGGCGACGACCGCGGCGAGCCCGACCACGATGGCGGCGAGCAGCCCGACCAGCACCCAGCGCCAGACGGTGGCGGTGGTGGGGATCGGCTCGGCGTCCACCGTCGGCAGGCTCACCGGGGCGTCACCGGCCGCCACGGTGTAGACGGCCGGCTCGGCCGGGCCGGCGTACGCCTGGTCGGAGGTGGCGACCACGATCCGCAGCCGGTGCCCGGCCTCGATCCGGCGGACGATCGCCGGCAGCGTGACGGTGACCGGCTGCGCGGCGTCGAGCGTCTTCGGCAGGCCGGTCAGCCGCACCGGGGCGACCAGGCCGTCGGGGAGCGTCGCGGCGCCGTTGGGGTCGACGTCGTAGAGCTTGACGAAGAGCACCGCCTCGCCGGTCGGCGACGCCGCCCGGAGCGCGAAGGTCGGCGATCCGGCGACGTCCACCGCGTCGGGCAGCGGGGCCGACTCGAACCGGGCGTGCTGGCCGGGGATGTCGCCGGCCACCCCGCCGAGCAGCGAGCCGAGCGCGCCGGCGAAGGGCACCGAGGAGATCGCGGCCGGGTTGCCGTTCGGCGGGTTGGCGATCGGCTGGGCCGGGCCGGTGACCGCGACCTCGCGCCGGGCGTCCCCGGCGGTGCCGGGATAGTCGGCGGTGCGGTAGCCGGTGGCTACCAGCCCCCGGTCGAGAGCGTCGAAGCCGGCGATCCGGGAGAAGGTGAAGTCGTCGCCGGGGGCCGCCCCCTCGCCCTTGACGTAGTGGTCGAGCCACTGGGCGGTCAGGAACTTCACCCGGTCGGAGTCGCTGGTCGGCCCGGAGCCGCCGTCGTGACCGCCGGTGAACCAGGCCACCCGCACCGGGGTACCGGTGGCGGCGATGCCGCGCGCGTTGGCGTCCGCCTCGGTCAGCGGGAAGAGGGTGTCCGCCTCGCCCTGCACGAGCAGGGTCGGCGCCTTGATCCGGTCGAGCACGGCGGCCGGGGAGGAGCGGCGCAGCAGGTCCACCGCCGCCTGGTCGGCCCGCCCGGTGGTGGCGATCCGCAGGTACGCGGCACAGACGTCGGCGGCGAACCGGCCGCAGGACGGGTCGGCGGCCGGCGCGGGGCCGGACCTCGGCCCGGTGCCCGGTCCCGCGCCCGGTGCCGGGCTGGCCGGCCCGGCGGAGGCGGGAGCGCCCTGCGGCTGGGCGGCCGAGGTGCCGGAGATCCCGGCGGGCCCGGAGCCGGCGTTGCCGCCGCCGCCGAAGAAGATCCCGGCCCAGCCCCGCTTGAACACGCCGTCGGTGGCCGGCCGGCCGGTGCTCTCCGGGAGGAAGGCCCGGGAGAGGTCGTTCCAGGTGATCATGGGGACGATCGCGTCGACCCGCTGGTCCTGAGCGGCCAGCAGCAGGGCCAGGCCACCGCCGTACGAGCCGCCGACCACGCCCACCCGGGGGTCGCCGGCGGCGTCGGTGCGGACCTCCGGTCGCTGCGCGAGCCGGTCCAGCAGCCGCTGGGCGTCCCGGATCTCGTAGTCGGGGTGGTCCAGGTGGATCTCACCGCCGCTGCGGCCGAAGCCGCGCGCGGTCCAGGTCAGCACGGCGTAGCCCCGGGCGACGAAGTCCTCCGCGTCGGACCGGACGGAGTCCTTCGTACCGCCGAAGCCGTGCGCCAGCAGCACCGCCGGCACCTTGCGGTCGGCCGAGGCGTCGTCGGGCAGCCAGAGCGTGGTGTCCAGCTCGACCGGCTGGTCGCCGGACGGTCCGGACAGGACGGTGACCAGGGCGGACTCGGTACGGAAACCGGGCCGGTCCGGCCGGGCCGCCCAGACGGCGGCGGCAGCCAGCAGCACGACGACCACCGACGCGGCCGCGACCCGGCGCCGACTGGCCAGGACGCGCCGCAGCCGCGCGGCCGACAGCGGTGATCTCATGTGGCCCACGGTACGGCGCGCTACCTGAGCGTTGCCTGGGATCCTCCGTACGTCCGTCCGGTAGGCCCGATCGGCGAACCCGAGTAGATCGACCGCGTCCCGTCCAGCCCATTAGCGGCGGTACGACTTCGGATCACGTGAATTCCGATCTTCATCCCGAAATCGGTTCGGATCCGGCCAGGACGACTCCCCTTGCGGCACTTTCCGTGTTCGATACTTGAACGACATGTGACATCGCTCGTAGTGACGCAAAACTGACTGAACAACGAGGCGTGACCCAGGTCCGGGTCGGTTAGTTTTCCGGTCCGGTGCATGGGACTCCACAGGCGACCCCCGACACCGGACGAGATCCCCCGCCGTCGCCGGAGGAGACAGATCCATGACAGTCCCCGCGCAGCGGGTCCGTCGACGGCCCTCCGCGTCGGGCCGCGTGCTGCCCGTGCTGCTCGTCGTGGCGCTGCTCGCGCCGGTGGGCTTCCTCTTCGCGCAGACCCACCGGCTGACCGGCGACGACCGGGACCTGGCGGTCCGGGAGCGGCTCGGTGTCGAGTACCTGCGCGCGCTCGGCCCGGTGACCGAGGCGCTGGTGGACGCCCAGTCCGCCGCGGTCGCCGGCCAGCCCGCCTCCCGGGACGCGCTGGACCGGGCCGTCCAGAACGCCGCCGGGGTCGACCTGCGCATCGGCGACGAGCTGCGCAGCCACGAGCGGTGGGCCGGGCTGCGCGCCAAGCTGGAGGCGCTGCCGGAGCGGACGCTCGCCGACCCGGAGGCCGCCTTCACCGCGTACGGCGAGGTCACCGACCTGCTGCTGGCCCTGCACCGCAAGGTACGGGAGAGCTCCGGGCTGGTCCGCGATCCGCAGCAGGACTCCTTCTTCCTCCAGGACAGCATCGGCCTGGACCTGCCGACCGCGATGGTCGCCGCCGGCCGGCTTGCCGATTTGACCGCGCTCGGCGCCGCCCGGCCGATGAGCGAACGTGCCCGCACCCAGGGCGAGCTGGCCGAGCTGCGGGTCGGCGCGCTCGCCTCCGCCACCGACCTGGTCGCCGGCCTGCGCCAGGCGGTGGACAGCTCGGAGAGCACCGACCTCGGTCCCAACGTGCTCACCCCGCTGGACACCTACCAGCGCGCGGTCGAGGCGCTCGCCGCCTTCTCCGGGCCGAGCGCCGGATCGCGGACCGGGCTCGCCGACCCCGGCCAGGTGGCCGCCGCCCGGCTCAACGCGCAGTCCGCCGCCAAGCAGCTCCAACCGGTCATCCTGGACCAGCTCGACGCGCTGCTGGCCGAGCGGATCGACTCCTACGACCGGGACCGCCTGCTGGCCGCCGGAGCCGCCGCCGCGTCGGTGCTGCTCGTGCTGATCCTCGCCGGTGTGCTGATCGCCGCGTACCGGGGCGCGCAGCGGCGCGCCGCCGAGGCCCGCCGGGACGACGACGCCGACAGCGGTACGCGGCCCGAGCCGCAGGCCTGGGCACCACGGACGACGGAGCCGGGCAGCCCGGCGCAGGACCACCGGCCGCTGCAGCCGGCCGGCTCGGGCCGCGACGGCGGCTCCGAACGCTGGGGGCCCTTCGATGCTGCTCGGTAGGCTCCGGATCCGGGGCAAGCTCGCCCTGCTGGTGATCGTCCCGCTGCTCAGCATGGTCGGGCTGGCCGTGCCGGTGGCGCTCGACCGGATCGCCGCCGCCCAACGGGCCGGCGAGACCGCGGACACGGTACGGCTGGCCAGCCGGATCGGCAGCCTGGTCCAGGAGCTCCAGCAGGAACGCATCCTGTCGGTGGGGCTGCTGCTCGGCCGGGTGCAGCGCACCGAGCTGATCCAGCGGGCGGCCGCGGTGGACGACCGGGTCGCCGACCTGCGCGCCGAGTACGCCGACCGGCTCTCCGCCGACACCACGGCGGCGCTGGACGGCGTCCACAAGCTCACCGACCTGCGCGCCCTGGTGCTGGCCCGGGCCGCCACCCCGACCCAGGTGATGGAGGTCTACGGCCCGATCGACATGGCCCTGATCGAGTCGCTGAAGCTGCCGTCGCGGGTGGACACCAGCACCGCGGCCGGGCGGCAGGTGCTGGCGCTGGACGGACTGCTCCGGGCCGACGAGGGGCTGGGCGCCTGCGCCACCCTGATCGTGCTGGTGAAGGCGACCAGCGATCCGCGGGTGGCCGCCTCGTACATCGCCTGCATGGCCGCGCTCGACGTGGACAACCTGCGGTTCCGTAGCCTGGCCACGCCCGAGCAGTACAAGCTCGCCCTGCTGGAAGACGCGGCGGTGGCCGCCCGGACCAGCCCGACCTTCCTGGTCGACAGCGTCAAGGACCCGATCGCGGCGATCCGGGACGTGCCGCTGGACGCGCTCTTCCCGTCGGTCCGCTCGATGATCACCCTCGGCCAGTTCGTGGAGAAGAAGATCGTCGCCGACGTCATCGCCGAGACGGCCGCCGAGAAGCGCTGGGCGCTCACCACGGCCTGGCTGGTGGTCGGGTCGGCCGGCCTGGTCCTGCTGACGGTGGTGCTGCTCAGCTTCGCGGTGGCCCGTACGGTGGCCCGGCCGCTGACCCGGCTCACCCGCTCCGCCGACCGGGTCGCCCGGGTGGCCGAGGCCGAGCTGGTGCGCGTCGCCGACGACGAGTCCGAGGCCGGCCCGGCGGTACGCCTCGACCCGGTCGACGTCCGGGCCCGGGACGAGATCGGCGACCTGGCCCGCGCCTTCGAACGGGTGCAGAGCACCGCCGCCCGGCTGGTCGAACGCCAGGTGGCCGGCCGGCGCAACGTGGCGCAGATGTTCGGCCACGTCGGACGGCGTACCCAGAACCTGGTCGGCCGGCAGATCGCGCTGATCGACCGGCTGGAGCGGCAGGAGACCGACCCGGGCCGGCTGGAGCACCTGTACCGGCTGGACCACATCTCCAGCCGGCTGCGCCGCAACGCGGGCAGCCTGGTGGTGCTCTCCGGCGCGACCGGCACCGACGGGCACGTCGCCCCGGTGCCGCTGGCCGACGTGGTGCGGCTGGCGCTGGGCGAGATCGAGGACTACACCCGGGTCGACGTGCAGGTGCCGGCCGAGGTCTCCGCCGCGCCCGCCATCGTCGGTGACCTGGTGCTGGCGTTGGCCGAGCTGATGGAGAACGCCACCGTCTTCTCCCCGCCGCACACCCGGGTGGTGGTCTCCGGCGAGCTGACCGGGACCGGCGCCCGGCTCTGCGTGGTGGACCGGGGCATCGGCATGACCGAGGAGCGGCTGGCCGAGGAGAACGCCCGGCTCACCCGCCGGGAGCGGCTGGACCTGGTCCCCACCGAGGTGCTCGGCCTCTTCGTGGTGGGCCGGCTGGCCCGCCGGCACGGCTGGACGGTGCAGCTCGCCCCGACCGCCGGGGGCGGGGTCACCGCCCGGCTGGACGTGCCGCACCCGCTGCTGGTCGTGCGGCAGGCCGACCGGGCGGGCGCGACCGTGGCGCGGGCCGCCGTACCGGCCCGGGACCGCCGGTCGCCGGCCGCCGCGATCGACCCGGCCCGCTCCGGGCGGGCACTGACCGGGGCGTCGGCCGCGCCAAGCGCGGGCCGGGCCGACAGCCCGGCCGCCGGCTTCGATCCCTCGCTGCTGAGCCGGGCCACCCGCACCATGGAGTCCGGCGAGTCCTGGGACGCGTTCGGCACCGGGGCGGCACCGACCGGCGGCAGCGCGTTCCTGGAGATCCGACCGGCCGGCGAGGACGCCGGGGAGGCCCCGACCACCCCCAGCGGGCTGCCGAGACGGCGCCGGCCCGACGAGTTCGGCGACGCGCCCGCGCCGGCCGCCGGGGGCGTGCCGTTCGCCGGCCGCCCGCCGGCCGCCGCGCCGCACTCGGTGGAGATGCCGCTCGCACCGTCGCTCTTCGCCCCGCCGGCCGACGCGCCGCCCGTGCCCGCCGGTCCGCCGCCGGGGCAGGCGCCGCCCACGCCGTCGCTCTTCGGGCCGCCGGCCGTCCCGCCGGCGGCGGAGGTCCGGCCGCCCGTCCCGGCCGCCCCCGCGCCGTCGCTGTTCCCGCCGGCCGGGCCGCCGTCCTGGCCGCCGGCGCCCGCCGGGACGCCGACCATCCGGCAGCGGGTGCCGGGGGCGACCCTGCCACCGGCCGCGCCGGCGGTCGGCCCGGTGGACGCCTCCGGCGCGGACCCGGAGGCCGCCCGGGCACTGGTCGAGCAGTTCCAGTCCGGGGTACGCCGGGCCGAGCAGTCCCGACCGGCCGGCCCCGCCGCCAGCCCGGACCGTCCCCGGCTGACCCGGCGGGTACCCGGGGCCAACCTGACGGTCGCTCCGCCGCAGCAGGCCCCGGTGAGCCGGCCGCCGCAGGACCCGGCCGAGGTCCGGGAGCTGATCACGGAGTTCGAGGCGGGTGTCGCCCGGGCTCTGCGTGAAGTCAACACCGACCACCGCCACGACGAAGAGGAATCATCACGGTGACCAGCCCGTTCCTGCACGACAACGTCGACCACCCGGCCCACACCGGTCCCGAGCTGAGCCCGGAGGCGCGCACCTTCAACTGGCTGCTGGACTCGTTCACGTCGAGCACGGCCGGGGTCATGGAGGCGATCGCCGTCTCGTCGGACGGGCTGCTGATGGCCATGTCGGCGATCAAGGACCGGTCCAACGCCGAGCGGCTCGCCGCCGTCGTCTCGGGCATGACCAGCCTGGCCGGCGGGGCGGCGAGCTGGTACGCCCTCGGCGGCCTGAACCGGGTGATCGTCGACATGGCCGACGGCTACCTGCTGATCAGCGCGATCAGCAGCGGCTCGGTCCTCGGCGTGGTCGCCGACCGGTCGGCCAACCTGGGCACCGTGGCGTACGAGATGACCCTCTTCGCCGGGCGGGCCGGCAGCGCGCTCAGCCCGAGACTGATCGCCGAGCTGAAGAACGCCGTTCAGCAGTGACCCCGCAGGCCGCCGGCGAGGAACCGGAACCGGACCCGATGGTCCGGATCCGTCCCTACCTGCGGACGCCGACTGCCTCCGGCGCGGGCGGGCCGGCGCCCGAGCCCGATCCGGAGGCCGACCGGCCGGCCGGCCCGCGCCCGTTCGTGCTCACCTCCGGCCGGGTCGCCGGGACCGACCCGGCGATCGGCTTGGAGACCCAGGTGACCGCCCGGCCGGGCGGCGGCTCGTGGGCGGCCACCCCGCCGGCCCGGCTCGCGCCGGAGTTGCAGGCGATCATGGCGCTCTGCGCCGAGCCGATCTCGGTCGCCGAGATCTCCGCCAAGATGCGGATGCACTTCGGCGTGACCCGGGTCCTGGTCGGCGACCTGCGGGCCGCCGGTCACCTCGACGTGCACGTCGGGGACGGCGACGACGCCCTCGACCCCGACATCATCCTGCGAGTGATTGAGGGACTCCGTGCGATCTCCTGAATGGCCGGTCGCCCCGCTGGGCGGGCTCTCCTCGAACAGCGCATCCGCCCGCTACGGCAGCCCGTCGGGCGGGGGCCAGGCACCTCCGCCCGCGCCGCCCGTGGCCGCGCCGCCGCCGTACCGGCCGCCGGGGGCGCCGCAGGCCGGCCCGGGTACGGCGGCCCGGAGCGAGCCGGGTGGCAAGCCGCCGATCCCGGTGAAGATCCTGATCGCCGGGGGCTTCGGTGTCGGCAAGACCACCACGGTCGGCGCGATCTCCGAGATCGCCCCGCTGACCACCGAGGCGTTGATGACCACCGCGGGCATCGGCGTGGACGACCCGGGCACGCGGAGCGCGAAGACCACCACCACGGTGGCGATGGACTTCGGTTGCGTCACCATCGACCGCAGCCTCAAGCTCTACCTGTTCGGCACGCCGGGTCAGGCCCGGTTCGGGTTCATGTGGGAGGACCTGGCCCGGGGCGCGCTCGGCGCGCTGGTGGTGGTGGACAGCGCACGGCTGGACGACTGCTACCCGGCGATCGACTTCTTCGAGCGCGCGGGACTGCCGTTCGTCGTCGGGGTGAACGCCTTCGACGGGCGGCTGGCGCACGACCTCGGGGCGGTCCGGTGGGCGCTGGCGATCGGCGACCACGTGCCGGTGGTGCGCTTCGACGCCCGGGACCGGCTCTCCGTGCGGGACGCCCTGCTGGTCGTCCTCGACCGGGCGCTGGACCGGGCCACCCGGGAGCGGGGGAGCTGAACCTTTCGCCGATAGGAGCCGTACAGCACGAAGAGGGGGGCGTGATGAGAGGTGGTCTGGACGAGACGCTGGCCCGGATGGCCCGCCGGGAGGAGGCGCTGCGGCGCCGGGCGGGCGAGGAGGCCGGGGCGTCGAGCGTCGCCTTCGAGGCGACGGGCCACGCCGGATGGTCGGACGAACCGGGGTGGGACGGGGCCGGCCGGCCCGAGGTGAGCCCGCCCCAGGCAGGGCCGGTCGCCGACGGGCGCGATCCGGTGGAGGAGGTGGCCGAGGCGGTCCGCCAGGTGGTGGCCGCGTATCCCGGGCTGTCGGTGGTGCTCCGGGTGGAGCACGAGGGCCGGACGTACCCGCTGCGGGTCGACTGGGGCGACACCGCGGTGGCGGTCGGCGCGGAGGACACCACCACGCCCCCGCCGGCCTGGCCGCGGCCGGTCAACACCGGGCCGGTGTGGCCGACGGGCCGGGACTCGGCGGGTACGGACCCGGCCGCCCGGCTGGCGGAGATGATCCGCCGGGACCCGTCGCTGCTGGCCGACGACCGGTGACCGGGACGGCCCGGCGGGTCGGGCCGGAGGTCGCTACTGTCGGGCGATGGCCGAACCGGACCTGACCCTCACCGCGAGCCTGCGGCCCGCCGCGCTGGACGCCCGACGGGGCGTCGTACGGCTGCACCCGGAGGTGCTGACCGCGCTGGCGCTGCGTCCGGGCGACCCGGTGCGGCTGGTCGGCCGGCGGGTGACCGCCGGCATCGTGGCACCCGCCGAGCCGACCGCGAGCGCCGCCCTGCTCTACGCCGACGACCTGGTGCTGGGCAATCTGGGGCTGCGCGACGGAGCGCGGGTGACGATCGGCCCGGCGCCGGTGCTGCCCGCCCGCCGGGTGACGCTGAGCGGCCCGGTGCCGGTGGTGGCCGCCGTGTCGCCGGAGATGCTGCGGCTGGCCCTGCTCGGCAAGATGGTCACCCCCGGCGACGACGTCTCCCTGCTGCCGCAGGACGTGCTGCCGGACGCCTCGGTGCGCAGCCTGGTCGAGGCAGCGCGGCGCAGCCTCGCCAACACCGTCGGGTACGCCTGGACGAGCACCCTGCTTTCCGTCGTCGACGCCGAGCCGGACGCGGGTGCGCTGGTCACCATGGACACCGTGGTCGGCTGGGAGCACGGCCCAGCGACCCACGGCTCGCCGGGACCGGCCCGCCCCACGACGAACCGCCTCGCGCCCGGTTCCGGCCCGGGCACCGGGGCCGCAGCGAACGGGGCCACCGGCGCGGGCGGGGCCGGCACCGACCAGGACCCGGCCGGGGCGTTGCGCACCGGTGCCGGGCCGGGCGGAAGCGGACCGGAGGCGGCGGACGAGGTGCCACACGTCGACGAGCTGCCCGGGCTGCGTACCCAGGCCGAGGAGCTGACGGAGCTGCTCGACCTCGGCTTCCACCACCGCGAGGTGCTGGGCCGGCTCGGCACCACGGTCTCACTCGGCGTGCTGCTCAGCGGGCCCGCCGGCTCGGGCAAGTCGGCGCTGGTCCGGGCGGTCGCTGCCGCCGTCGGCGCGTGGGTGCGCCCGCTCTGGGCGCCCGAGCTGGCCGCGCTCAGCAACGACGCGGCGGCCCGGCGGCTGCGCGAGGCCGCCACCGAGGTACGCGCCGGCGGACCGGCCGTGCTGCTGGTCACCGACGTGGAGGCGCTGGCCCCGGCCGACGAACCCGGCCCGCTGGCCACCGTGTTCCGCCAGGTGCTCGCCGAGACCGTCCGTGCCGGGGCGGCGGTGGTCTGCACCACCTCCCGCCCGGAGGCGGTCGACCCGGCGCTGCGCGCCCCGGACCTGCTCTCCCTGCGGATCACCGTGCCGCTGCCCGATCCGGCGCTGCGCCGCGAGCAGCTCACCGTGCTCACCCGGCAGGTGCCGCTGGCCGAGGACGTCCGGCTGGACGAGGTGGCCGGCCGTACCCCCGGTTTCGTCGCCGCCGACCTGGCCGCGCTGGTTCGCGAGGCCGGGGTGCGCGCGGCGCTGCGGCAGAAGGCCGCCGAGCGGCCGACGGTGGCGATGGCCGACTTCACCGCCGCGCTGGAGGTGGTCCGGCCGACCACGATGGCCGCGTCCACCCTGGAGCTGGCCTCGGTGACCCTGGAGGACGTCGGCGACCTGGCCGAGGTGAAGCAGACCCTCACCGAGTCGGTGCTCTGGCCGCTGACCTACCCGGACACCTTCGCCCGGCTGGGCGTGCAACCGCCCCGGGGGGTGCTGCTCTACGGCCCGCCCGGGTGCGGCAAGACCTACCTGGTGACCGCGCTGGCCGGCTCGGGGCGGGCGAACGTGCTGTCGGTGAAGGGCGCGGAGCTGCTCTCCAAGTGGGTCGGGGAGAGCGAACGGGCCGTCCGGGAGCTGTTCCGCCGGGCCCGCGAGGCCGCGCCCACGCTGATCTTCCTGGACGAGGTGGACGCGCTGGCCCCGGTGCGCGGCCAGGCCAGCGACGGGGGTACGACCGACCGGGTGGTCGCCGCGCTGCTCACCGAGCTGGACGGGGTGGAGGCGCTGCGCAACGTGGTGGTGGTCGGCGCGACCAACCGCCCGGACCTGGTCGACCCTGCGCTGCTGCGCCCCGGCCGGCTGGAACGGCTGGTCTACGTGCCGCCACCGGACGGCCCCGCCCGGGCGGAGATCCTGCGCGCCTCGTCCCGGACCGTGCCGCTGGCGCCGGACGTGGACCTCGCCGCGCTGGGCGGGGAGCTGGACGGTTTCTCGGCGGCGGACTGCGCGGCGCTGATCCGGGAGGCCGCGCTGGCCGCGATGCGCGAGTCGCTGACCGCGTCCACGGTCACCGCCGCGCACGTGGCCACCGCCCGGCGGCGGGTCCGCCCGTCCCTGGACCCGGCGCAGGTCGCCTGGCTGGCCGCGTACGCGGAGAAGCAGGGGGCACGCTGATCAGTCGATCGCCATTGCGAAGCGCCCGCTCTCAGGGAGTAGCGGGCGCTTTGCTTTGCCTGGTCTGATCAGCCCCGGTCGGTCACCCGGCTCACGAAGGCCCGCCACGCTGCCGGCGCGAAGACGAGCGCCGGGCCAGCCGGGTCCTTGGAGTCTCGTACGCCGACGACGCCGGTCAGGTTGTCGGCGACCTCTACGCAGTCGCCGCCGTTCGAGCTGCTGCGTGTGCTCTTGCGCCACTGCGCGCCGGTCAGGTCAGCCATGATCGCGCCTCTAAGAAGTCGATGGTCTGGCGACGTGGAAGTGCCACCGACCGCAGCGTATCCCAGATGGCCCACAGTGCGGCGGTGTCGTTGGTCAGGCGTCCGGCGGCCCGCCGAAGAAGTCGCCGGGTTGGACACCGGGGTGCGCCCCGCCGACCTTGCCGAGCGCTTCACAAGGTGGGCCCACCCTCGCGGCTGACTCCCTAACCCGCGCTCCGTCGGTGCGGCAGACACCCCGGGAAGCGTGATACCTCAGAGTCATATTGATACCTCTGAGGTATCGCGCTCGTGGCGGAGTGCGGGTCCGCTGCCCCCGCCATAGCCGCGCCGTGCCGCGGGTGGGCCACGTACGCAGCGGTCGTCGGCTTCCTCCTCCCGCCGGACCGCGGCCCCCGACGAGCGGCGGAGACAGCGCGCGGCCTCAGTCGGTGGGGAGCAGCGGGCCGAGCGGGCCCAGGTCGAGGTTCAGATCCTCGGGGGCGAGACCGAAGTACTCGCGCAGCTCGGTCATCTGCTCCTCCAACGCCATCAGCGTGGCGCCCACCCGTTCGATCTGCTCCTCGGTGAGGTCGCCGAGGTCGACCCGGCGCAGCGCCTGCCGTTCCATCAGCTGCCGCAGCAGCTCGATCACGGTGAGCACGAGGCTGGCCAGGCCCCGCTCGACGGAGTCCCGGTCGACGGCGAGCCGCCGGTCCAGCGGCGTCACCCGGGGTGCCTGCCAGCTCGGCTCGCCAAGGGCCGCGGCCAGCTCGGCCGCCTCGTCCCGGCGCGGCCCCGGCCCGGTCACCACGCGGAATCCCCGGGTGGCACCGCGGGATCGGGCAGCTCGGGTGGGGTGAGCGCGCCGACCGACGCGACCAGGGCGCGCAGCGAGATGCGGACCAGGTCGATGTCGGCGATGGCCAGGGTGATGTCGCCGGAGATCACCACGCCGGTGGCGAGCACCCGGTCGAGCAGGTCGACCAGCGCCACCGGGCGGTAGGCCAACGGGTCGTCGGCGCTGCTGGGGGCGAGCGAGGTGGTCACCACGCCGCCTCCCGGACGGTGTGCGCGGGCTGCTCCGGACCGTCCGCGACGAAGGAGTACGGCGGCCACGGGCCGGTCAGCTCCAGCCGGATCTCCGGGTGCCGGTCGGCCAGCTCCCGCACCAGCCCGGCGAAACCGTCCACCCCGGTGCCCTGGACCAGGTACGCGCCGTTGAGCACCATCGCCGTCGCGGCGCCGGAGAGCCGCCGGTCCTGCGGGGCGTGCCGACGCGCGGCGACGGCGTACCCGGCGAGGGCGGCGTGCACGGCCGCGGCGGCCTCGCCGGCGATCCGCTGCCCCTCGTCCCGGGCGGTCAGCTGGGCCCGGCGCCGCCGCAGGTACGCCGCACCCGCCCCGCCCGCGCCGGTGGTCGTCTCGGTGCGGGGCAGGGCGCCCGGCACCACGTACCCCTTGACGCCCCACTCGCCGCGGCCGGTCAGCCGGTCCAGCGCGGCGGTCAGCTCGGCCTGCCGCTCGGCGAGCATGGCGGCGACCCGGGTCTCGTCGTGGTGCACGATGGCCAGCCGGGCCGGCACCACCGCACCGGCCCGGCTGAGCGCGTCCACCACCGCGTGGTGCGCCCGCGCGGCCCGCTCCAGCCAGGCCAGGTCCTCCAGGTTGCGGCGCAGCGCCTCCTCGCCGTACTCGGTCAGCGGCGCGGCACTGACCACCGCCGCCAGGCCGGCGGCCCGGACGGCCCGCACCGGCGCACCGTCCATGCCGGGGACCGTGGCCAGCGCGGCCGGGTCCACGTCGCGGACCACGCCGTGCAGCCAGGCGCCGACCGACACCGCCGGATCAAGTGCCGTACTCATTCCACCCCTCCCGTACGGCTGCTCGGCGGGCCACCCGGGGGCGGCGTTCCGCCTCGACCTGCTCCGGGTCGCGGGGACCCGGCTCGACCGGCGGGCGGGCCTTCGAGCTGAGCCACGGATCGTGCTCCCACCAGTCGATGCCGATCTGCCGTGCGGTGTCGACCGAGGCGATGACCAGCCGCAGCTTCAACGTGAGCAGCTCGATGTCGAGCAGGCTGACCCGGATGTCGCCGGCGATCACGATGCCCCGGTCGAGCACCCGCTCGAGGATGTCGCCGAGGTTGGCCGGCTCGTGCCCGGCACCCATCACCTGGCCCGTGTTCTGCACCACCGCTGGCCGCGGACTGGTCATCTCAACCCCCGTCGCCCTTTCCCCGCTGGTAGCGGCGGGTCCGCCGGTAGCCCAGCAGGTCACCCGCCATGTCGAGTTCGACCTCGTAGAGGCCGAGCAGGTCGGTGGAGGCGGGGATGCGGTGGTCCTCCACCACCTCCACCCCCACCAGCCAGCCGTCGTCGGTGGCCTGGATCGAGGTGATCCCGAGCGGGTCCTTGCCGGTCAGTCCGACGACCTGGCGCAGCCCCTCGCGGGCCGCCTCGGCGGCCGAGACCGGCTCGTAGTCCTCGTCGTCGTACCGGTCCTCCGGCTCGTGCCGGCGCTCGCGGTCGCCGTCGCCCCGTAGGCGTCCTGAGGTCATCCGCTCACCTCCCCCGCCGTCGTTCGAGGTCGTCCCGCCGGTCCGCCCGTCGTGGCCGGCCCGCCGCCCGCCGCCGGGCGGCGGGCCGCCGGTGCGGGCGGGCCGGCGTGGCACCGGCACCGCCACTGCCGCCGGCGGCGCCGGTCAACCGGTTCAGGACCTGCTGCTGCCCCCGGTCCCGTTCCTCCGGGGTGATGTCGCCGGCCTCGGCCGCCCGGTCCAGCTCCTCCAGCTCGCGCCGGATGTTGGCCGGGTCGTACTGCCGCGCCTCCGCCTCCCGGGCGATCACCTTCATCACCGAGGTGAGGCCCCGCACCGGCGCGTACGGCAGGGTCAGCAGCGTCCAGAGGATGTCCATCGCCTCACTCCGCCAGTTGGTGCGCGGTGACGAAGTCGTACGGGGCGAGCGGCCCGAGCAGCCGCATCCGGACCACGTCCCGGCGCTGCTCGGCGAACTCCTCCAGCACCCGGACGAACTCCTCCTCGTCCTCGGTGTCGACCAGGAAGGCGACGTTCATCGCGTCCAGCTCGTTGCTCGGCAGGCGCGGCGCGTGCGACACCACGTACGGGGTGAGGGTGTCGATCAGCGCCCGGTTCTCCGCCTCCCGCCGCAGCTCCACCCCCTGGCTGATCATCTCGCCGAGCCGGATCCGCTGTTCCCGGCTCTCCGCCTCGGGCCGGCCGCGCACCTGGTCGGCGAGCGCGGCGGCGGCGCTGTTCTCGGCGAGGAAGTCGCCGATCACCGCCTCCTCGTCGAAGCGGCCGTGCACGGTGTACTGCAACCGGTCCTCGAACTCGTCGAGGGCGTTGGCGAACCGGTCGTGGTGGGCCGCCAGCAGGTCCTCGACCGCGTCCGGCCCGGTCACCACCGTGCCGAAGCGGACCGGCAGCACCGGCGCGACGGCCGCCGTCCCGTCCAGCAGCGTCTGGTACGCGGTCAGGTCGGCGGGGCGGCCCATCGGCTCCTCCAGCCCGACCTCGCTGACCAGCGCGGCCAGCTCACCGTGCCGGACCACGGTCACCTCGCCCGGCGGGTCGCCGACCCCCTCCGCGTCCGGGGTGGGCTCCACGTCGGACGGCACGATGCCGTAGATGAACAGCCCGGTCGTTCCGCCCGGCTGAGCCTGCTCGTCGGTCATCTCACCGCTCCTCGTCCCGGCGTCGGCGGGGCCGCTCGCGATCCCGGCCCCGCTCGCTCAGCGAGTCCGCCACCGCGCCGCTGATCTCCTGGGCCGCCTTGCCGAGGCCGGAGATGGCCCTGCCCTTGGTCGCCGCACCGGCCGCGTCCCCCACCAGGTCGGGCAGTCCCTTCTGGTTCTTCGGGGTGATGCTCAGCCGGTCCACCGCCTCGGCGAACCGCAGGTACGTCTCCACGCTGGCGATCACGATCCGCGCGTTGATCTCCAACAACTGGATGCCGACCACGGCGACCGAGACCTGGGCGTCGATCACCACGCCCTTGTCCAGCACCGTCTCCACCACGTCGGCGAGGGTGCCCCCGGTACCACCGCCCGCGCCGCGTTCCAGGGCGCTACCGGCCTGTCCGCCGGTCGTCGCGATCGTCACTCGCCACGCTCCTCACGCCGGCGGCGGACCACCGGCCGACGCGGGGGCTCCGGAGCACGCCGGGTCACCGGACGGGGGCGCTGCGGTTCCTCGCGGGACTCCCGCTCCGGGCGCGGCTGGGGGCGGCGGGCCCGCTCCGGCTGGCGGCGACGCGGCGGGGGCTGCTCCTGGTCGAGCTCCTCCTCGCCGTACCCCTCGTCGAAGTCCTCGCCCTCGTCGTACGCGTCGTACTCGTCCTCCTCCGGCGGCCGGCGGCGCTGCGGCGGCCGGCGGCGGCCACGCTCGCCGGGCCGGCGCTCCTCCTCCGGCTCCTCCTCGAGCTCCTCCGCGGGCTCCCCGGCCCGGCCCCGCTCCCGCTCCTCGCGGGCCTCCTGCTCCTCGCGGGCCTCCTGCTCCTCGCGGAGCGCGGTCTCGTGGTCCTTGACCACCTGAGAGTCCTCGATCTCGCCGCGCCAGCCCTCGACGGAGTCCGGGTCGAGCACGGTGCTGGTCATCACGTGCCGGACGAAGTGCTTCAGCTCCAGCCGGACGCGTCGGCCCTGGGCCCGCCAGAGGTTGCCGGTGTGCTCGAAGAGCCCCTGCGGGTGGTACTCCAGGACGACCAGGATGCGGGTCAGATCCGGGGCCAGCTCGTGGAAGCTGACGGTGCCGTCCACCGACCCCTTGCGGCCCTTGGACCGCCAGTGGATGAGCTGGTCCGGGATCTGCCGGACGATGGTCGACTCCCAGGTCCGGTGCGACCAGAAGACCTGCGCCTTCCAGGTCATCTTCTCGTCGGAGTCGTTCTGGGCCTGCTCGACCTTCTTCATGAAGCTCGGGAAGTCGCCGAACTGGGTCCACTGGTTGTAGGCGACCCGGACCGGCACGCCGACCTCGATCGCCTCGACGATGTTGGTGACCTTGAGCTTCTTGCCGCCCTTGCCACCCTTACCGCCGCCACGGCCGAACGCCGACATCAGCTTCTCCTTACCGCCGGCCAGCCCGGCCTGGAACATGGCCCGTACCGGGGACTTGCCCTCGGCCAGCTTCTGGGCACCGGTCGCGGCGGCGATGAGGCCGGGGCCGCCGCCGGCCTTCGCGTACTCGCTGAGTCGGCCGGTGGCGCCGGTGACCCGCTCGCTGACCACCGCGACGGCCCGCTCGCCGATCGCGGACGCCAGGTCCCGCAGGTCGGCGCCGAGCTGCTCCTTCGCCCGGCCGGCCAGGGCACTGGGATCCGTCGGCATGCTCACCGCCCCCGCTCGCTCGACGCCGGGTCCGCGCCCCGGTCGTCCGACTGCTGCTGGTCGGTCGGCTCCTGCTCCTCGTCGGGGGCGGAGCGCTGCCCGTCGTCGCCACCACTCCCGCCCGACCGGCGGCGCAGCGCGTCGGCGCTGCCGCGCAGCTTGCCGCTGATGGCGTCGATGCCGCTGCCGGCGGCGGCGGTCGCGGCGGCCTTGCCGGCGGAGGCGAGCGGGCCGCCCAGCTTGCCCAGGCCCGAAAGGTGGGGGGACGAGGTCAACAGGTCGCCGCCGCGCTTGAGCAGCTGACCGGGATCCCGGCTGGCTCGCCCGGCGGCGACGGCGGCGGCCAGGGTGAGGGCGGTACGCAGTTTCTTCCGTCGCCCGAGGACATATCCGAAGCCGACTGCGAGGCCGACCCGCATACCGCTCTTCATCGGTTCTCCTTCACTCCCCGGTGGTCGACGCTCCGATCACCGGAGGCCGGGACCAGCAACCGGGGAGATTGCGCACGGCGGGCCTGCGATCGGGCGTCCCGTATTGGCGGACCCGGGCGGCAGTACCCGGGGACCCCTGCGCAAAACATTTCCTCGCAATTTCCGGGGCCCATTACCGAACTCTCGGGAAGGGCGGCACCCGGCGGTGATCAAAGCGGCAAATGGGGCAGGCGCAGCGCGTCGGCCAGCAACGACGCGGAGAGGATCAAACTCCGCAGAGAATCGTCAGAGTGCCGGAGGAATGGCGTCCAGGCAGATTTCGGCGTGCACCTTCTCGCCATTCTCGCGCAGTTTGGCGCCGCATTTCCTGAGCACCTGGACCGCCCCGATGTTGTCCCGGGTGGTCTCCGCGACCACGGCGCGCATCCCGGCCGCAGCCGCCTCGTTGAGCAACTCGCGCAGGGCCCCGACGCCGAGGCCCTGCCCCCGCGCCGAACGACCGAGCCACATCCCGGTCTCCACCAGACCGGGCTCCTCGCAGCGGCTCATCCGCACCATGCCGACCACCTCGCCACCGGCGACGATTGCGTACATGCGGGTGCGGGTGGGGCCGTCCAGACCGGCGAAGCTGGCCCGGTGGAACTCGCGGAACGCTTCCCGACGGGCGAGCGACCAGCCCGCGGGCGCCTCGATCGGGGGCATCACGTCACCCGGCTCCGCCTCGGCCACCGCTACGGAGAGCAACGGCTCCAGATTCCGCTCGTCCACCGGCTCCAGTCGTACCGCACCCGTCACAGTGCCGCAGTCTGCCGGTACCGCCGCCGGTCGTCCAGCCTTTCGGGCCGCGATTGGCCCTCCGGCCGCAGGTACCGGCCGGTCGTCCCATCAGGGTGTTCCGCGTCACGCTCCGCTGTCGACAGCCCGTCGGGCCCGCGCCGATCAGGCCGAGTACGGGAACTCGCAGAGCACCGCCGAGGCGTCGTCGGCGCGCTTGTGCCGCCGCAGCCGCTCGGGATGGTCGCGCTCGGCGGCGCGTACCCGCTCGATCAGCGCCCCCGGCCCCTGCGCGGTCACCAGGTCGAGCAGCCCGGCCCAGTCGAGCATGCCGAACTCCTCCACGGCGCAGGACGCCCCGTCGGAGAGCAGCACCGCCCGGCGGACCGCGTCCGGCCCCCGCAGCGGCCGGGTGCCGGTGACCGCGTGGAACGCGGCGTCCGGGTCCGCCGCCGCCACCCAGTAGCCGTGGGTGCGGTTCATCCGCTCCCGCTGCACCTGCACCGCCTGCCGGAACCGGGTCTGCGCGTCGGCCTCCCCCGCCGGCAGTCCCGCCGCGATCCGGCGCAGGTCGGCCAGCGCGCCATCCAGCCGGTCGTCGGAGATCACCTCGACCCTGTCGCCGACGTCGAGGACCAGCGGGCTGTCGCAGAGCACCAGGTAGTCGATCTCGTCGCCGCCCTCCCGGAGCAGGCAGACGGTCGCCGAGGGGGTGCCCGGGTGGCCCAGGTCGCAGGCGTCGCCGTGGTCGGCACGGACCGCCAGCAGCGCCGCGGCGAGGCTGCTCACCAGGGTCGCCGTCGGCCGGGCGGCGACGGCCAGCCCGATCCGGGCGGCCAGGTGACGGACGAACCACGCCGGGCCGTGCACGCACCCGGTGTCGAACCCCTCCGGCACGGTGGCCCCGTCGAGCACGCCCACCAGCGGCCCGAACCGGAAGACCACGTCCTCGTTCTCGGGGCGGCCGGGGGCGGCCACCGAGGCGGACCGGACCCGCATCCCGTACGCCTCGCCGACGGTCCGCACCGTGTGCCCCGCCGGGTGTCGCGCCTCCGGTCCCACCATCGACCTGCTCCCCTCGCCGTCGTCCCGCGGTCCGGCTACCCGGCCCGGCCGGCACCATGCCCGTTCCCGGGACCACCGCGAACGGGACGAACCGGCCGTTGGGTGCCGACGTAGCGTCAGCAGGTCCGCGCCGTCCGGGAGTGGACCTGGACCTTCCCCGCCGTGGGCACCGCCGGTACGAGCAGTGGTCAGCGCCGGCGGTTGCGGGCCCGCGAGGAGCGCAGCCGGCGCAGCCGCCCGACCAGCACCGGCTCGGCGGCCAGCGCGGCGGGCCGGTCCAGCAGGGCGTTGAGCAGCTGGTAGTAGCGGGTGGCGGAGAGGCCGAAGGTGTCCCGGATGGCCTGCTCCTTGGCCCCGGCGTGCTTCCACCACTGCTGCTCGAAGGCGAGGATCCGCTCTTCCCGCTCGGTGAGGGTGTCCGGCGCGTTCCGGTCGGCCGGTGCGCGCTGCGCCGGCACCGCCTCGCCCGAGACGCCCGCCTGTGACCGGTCAGACCCGGACACCGCACCCGCCACGTCGGCGGGGACGGCGGGTCCGGCCGCCGGCTCAGCGGCGGAGCCGATCGCGTCCGCGGGGACGGTGGCAGCGGCCGGGTCGGCGGGCTCCGGGGCGTCCTCGGCCGGCGGGGCGCTGCGCGGCGGGGGAACGACGGGTCCGGTCCGCTCGTCGGTGGCGGCCCGCCCGGACGGTTCCGGCCGGTCGGTGGCGGCCGGGGACGCGTCGGCGGGCATGTTCGCTCCTCACACAGCGCGGGCGGCCGGCAACTGCGCGGCCGACCGGGGGGACCCCAGCGTAACCAGGGCCGCCACCCGGCGCACCCGACGCCGCCGGGCCCCGCGCGGTGACGCGGGACCCGGCCGGCGGTCAGGCGATGTCGCGCCGCCGCATCGTCCAGAGGGCCGCGCCGAGGATCACCGTCAGCCCCACCGCGAGCAGCACCGAGGACTGCTGCCAGGTGATGGTGAGGGTCTCCGGCTTGCACTCCCCGAAGTAGGTGGCCTGGCAGGAGTCCCAGTCCTCCAGGGTGACCTTCTTCTGCATCCAGGCCAGCACGTAGGTGGGCAGCAGCCACGCCGCGGCGAAGCGCACCCCCGCCATCTCCAGCAGGACGCCGAGGCCGAACTGGCCGACCACCATCAGGGCGACGACCCCACCGAGTGCCATCGCCGTGTGCCGGCCCAGCGAGGCGAGCGCGAAGCCGATGGTCGCGGCGACCAGCGCCAGCACCACCCCGCGCAGCCCGGCGAGGGCGAACGACTGCCAGGTGCCGGACGTCATCTTCGCGGTACTTCCACGCAGGTTCGCCACCAGCCAGAAGCTGCCGAACCAGAGCACCGTCGCCGGGACCGCAACCGCGAGCAGACCGCTGAGCAGCGCCGCCAGCTTCGTCAGGAGTACGGTCAGCCGCTTCGGCCGCCACAGCAGCAGGTTCATCATCCCGCCGGTGCTCCACTCCGCACCGACGAAGGAGGCCCCCACCACGAACCCGACCAGCGCCAGGATGGCCGCCAGCGGCAGCAGGGTGTCGCCGAAGTTGCTGCGGAAGTCGAAGGTGGAGGGCAGGAACCACTCCGCCTGGATCGCCTCCCGCGGCGGCGGCTGGATCATCGCGCAGTCGTCGGGGTACTGGCTGGGCTGGCCGGTGCCGCTCGTCTTCGCCTTCTCGCACTCGGCGCGATACTGCTCGTTGCTGCGGACGTCCTGTTGCCACTGCTGCTCGGCGGCGCGCTCGGCCTGGGCCCGCGTACCCGCGTCGATCTTCTGGTTGGTGAAGAAGACCCCCACCACCACGGCCGTCAGGACCAGCAGTCCCAGCAGGGCCGACCAGCGGGTGAAGCGCCGCTTGGTCAGCCGGCGCAGCTCCGTACGGTAGAGACTCATGCTCCCCAACCTCCTCCGGCGGTGCCGGCCTGCTCCGACCCACCGACCTTCGTGGACTGGTCCACCTGGCGGTGCTGACCGGGCACCGGCGCGGTCGCGGTCAGCTCCAGGAAGACGCTCTCCAGGTCCACCGCGATCGGGGCCAGTTCGCTGACGTACAGGTGCTGCTCGGCGAGGAGCCGGCTGACCGAGGCGGGCTTGTCCACGCCGGCGAGCAGCAGGTGGTCGGGGTGCCGGGTCACCGACACGCCGGCCCGGCCGAGCAGTTCGGCGGCGGCGGCGAGGTCCTCGGCCGCGTCCAGCCGGACCCGGACCGCGCCGTGCGAGTGCGCGGCGAGCACCTGGTCGACCGGGCCGAAGGCGACCCGCCGGCCCAGCGAGATGATGGTGACCGAGTCGCAGATGAGCTGGATCTCGCCGAGGATGTGGCTGGAGAGCACCACGGTCATGCCGGATTCGGCGAGGGTGCGCATCAGGGTGCGCATCTCCCGGATGCCGCCGGGGTCGAGGCCGTTGGCCGGCTCGTCGAGGATCAGCAGCTTCGGGTTCTTGAGCAGGGCCGAGGCGACCGCGAGCCGCTGCTTCATGCCGAGCGAGTACGTCTTGACCCGCTCACCGGCCCGGTCGCGCAGGCCGACCAGTTCCAGCACCTCGTCGATCCGGATGGCCGGCACCTCGCCCGCGCCGGCGAGCAGCGACAGGGTGTCCCGCGCGGAGAAGTGCGGGAAGAACTGCGGGCTCTCCACGATCGCGCCGACCTGACCGGCCACCGTGGGCAGCGCCGCGGGCACCTCGTGGCCGAGGATGCTCATCCGGCCGCCGTCGGGCCGGATGAGGCCGAGCAGGGTCCGCAGGGTGGTGGTCTTGCCCGACCCGTTGGGGCCGAGAAAGCCGTGCACCTGGCCCGCCTCGACCCGCATGTCGAAGCCGTCCAGCGCGTTGCGGGTGCCCCGCCGGCGGCTCTTGTACGTCTTACGTAGACCTTCGATCTCCAGGACAGCCGACAAGCTGCGCCTCCCCCGATGGTTGGCTTATGACAGCGGTCACCATACTCGGTATGCTCCAGAGGGCAATACCCGGTATGCATCGGGGCGTCGAGTCGCTACCGACCGTGTATCAACGAGACACTCAGGCGCAGATGACGTTGACCCCGGCGGCGCGGAACGCCTCCACCACGTCGGGCGACGCGCCCGAGTCGGTCACCAGGGTCTCCACCCGGTCCACCGGGCAGATCCGGGCGAAGGCGTGCCCGCCCAGCTTGGACGAGTCCGCGATGATCACCACACGCTTGGCCCGGGCCACCATCAGGTTGTTCATCGCCGCCTCCCCCTCGTGATGGGCGGCGGCGCCGAGCTGCGGGTCGACGGCGTCCACGCCGAGCAGGGCGACGTCCAGGGTGACCTCGCGCAGCAGCGCCCCGCCCAGCGGGCCGACCAGCTCGAACGACTTCGGGCGCACCACCCCGCCGGCGACGACCACCTTCATCCGGGAGCGGACCAGCAGCTCGTTGGCGATGTTCAGGGCGTTGGTGACCACGGTCAGCTGGGCGCCGTCGGCGCTGGTGTTCAGGTCCGGGCGGACGGCCAGGGCGCGGGCGACCTCGGTGCTGGTGGTGCCGCCGTTGAGGCCGACCACGGTGCCCGGGGTGACCAGGGCGGCGGCGGCCGCGCCGATCCGCTGCTTCTCGGCGGAGTGCTTGGCGGTCTTGTAGCGCAGCGGCAGGTCGTACGAGACGCCGTTGGCGACCGCGCCGCCCCGGGTCCGCGTGATCATCTGCTGCTGGGCGAGCTGGTCGAAGTCACGCCGGATGGTGGCCTGCGAGACGTCCAGCCGCTCGGCCGCCTCCTCGACGCTGACCCGGCCACTGTCGGTCAGCATCTCGAGCAGAGCGTTCCATCTGGCGTACCGGTCCACCGCGGGGGCCTCCGTTGACTCTGCACGATCGGTGATTGATTGCGTGCACAGTAGTGCGCAAAACTACGAGGGCGCAAAACAATCATCTGCGCGATCTGAGGGCTGGTTGCCACGGCCACCCCCGTTCGCGCAGAATAACGCGCGAAAGACGGCCGTAATGAGCCGTATTGCGCACCGCCGCCTGTGCGAGGAGTTTTCCCATGGCGTACGTCGACGCGGAGATCGCTAGCCAGCCCGACTGCTGGCGGGAGGCGGCACAGCTCGCCGGTACCGTCACCGCCGACCTTCCCCGCCCCGGCGAGCGGGTCGCCGTCGTCGGCTGCGGCACGTCCTGGTTCATGGCGGCGGCGTACGCCGGGCTGCGCGAGCGGGCCGGCCACGGCGAGACCGACGCCTTCCAGGCCAGCGAGTTCCCCACCGGCCGCCGCTACGACCGGCTGATCGCGATCACCCGCTCCGGCACCACCACCGAGTTACTCGACCTGCTCACCGCGCTGCGCGGGCGGACCCCCAGCACGGTCCTCGTCGGCGACCCCGCCTCGCCCGCCACCGGACTGGCCGACGCGGCGGTGACCATGCCCTTCGCCGACGAGCGGTCGGTGGTGCAGACCCGCTTCGCGACCACCGCCCTGGCGCTGCTCCGCGCCCACCTCGGCGACAACGTCGAGGCGCTCGCCGCCGACGCGGAGGTCACCGTCCGGGCCCCGCTGCCGATCGACCCGGCCCGCATCGAGCAGGCCACCTTCCTCGGCCGGGGCTGGACGGTCGGACTGGCCCAGGAGGCCGCGCTCAAGTGCCGGGAGGCGGCCACCTTCTGGGCCGAGGCGTACCCGGCGATGGACTACCGGCACGGCCCCATCTCGATCGCCGCGCCCGGCCGGCTGGTCTGGGCGTTCGGCGAGCTGCCCGACGGGCTGGCCGAGGACGTGGCGGCCACCGGCGCGGCGTTCGTGCACAGCCGCCACCACGGCTGCCGGACGGTGCTGGGCAGCTGGGCGGCGGGGCGTACCCCGGTCGACCCGATGGCCGACCTGATCCTGGCCCAGCGCTTCGCGGTCGCCCTGGCCACCAGCCGCGGCCTCGACCCGGACGCGCCGCGGCACCTGAGCCGTTCCGTGGTCCTCGCGTGACCGAAGTCCCCCACGGTGCCCCGGTCGTCGTCGCCCTGGACGTCGGCGGCACCGGGATGAAGTGCGCGCTGGTCCGCCCGGACGGCGTCGTGGTGCACGCCGAACGGCACCCCACCGGCGCGGAGCGCGGCCCCGCCGCCGTGGTCGACACCATCCTCGACGTGGCCGAGGGGCTGGCCGGCAAGGCCCGCGCCGACGGCAACACCCCGGTCGCCTGCGGCATCGGCGTGCCGGGGCTGGTGGACGAGGCCGCCGGAGTGGCGGTCTGGTCGGCGAACGTCGGCTTCCGGGACGTACCGCTGCGGGAGCTGGCCGCCACGCGGCTCGGACTGCCTGCGGCGCTCGGCCACGACGTGCGCGTCGGCGGCCTGGCCGAGAGCCGGCTCGGTGCCGGGCGCGGGGTCGGGCACGTGCTCTTCGTCGCCGTGGGCACCGGCATCGCCGCCGCCCACGTGGTCGGCGGGTCGGCCGCCGCCGGGGCGCACGGCGCCGCCGGCGAGCTGGGCCACATCCAGGTACGCCCCGACGGCCCGCGCTGCGGCTGCGGGCGGCCCGGCTGCCTGGAGGCGGTGGCCTCGGCCTCGGCGGTCGGCCGCCGGTACACCGAGCTGGCCGGCGTCGCGCTGACCGCCGCCGAGGTGGCCGAGCGGGCGGCGGCCGGTGAGGAGCTGGCCGGACGGGTCTGGCGGGACGCCGTCGAGGCGCTCGCGGACGGGCTAGTCACCGCCCAGGCGCTCTACGACGTGGAGACCATGGTGATCGGCGGCGGACTGGCCCGGGCCGGGGAGCGGCTGTTCGACCCGCTGCGGGCGGCGCTGCGAGAACGGATCACCTTCCACCGGGAGCCGCGCCTGGTCGCGGCAGCCCTCGGCGACGAGGCCGGCTGCCTCGGCGCTGCCCTGCTCGCCCTCGACAGACTGGAGTAGTGATGGCCCTGCGGGTGAACGGCAAGGTGGTGACCCCGACCGGCGTGATCCGGCAGGGGTGCGTGGAGATCAACGAAGACCGGATCACCGCGGTCGCCGAGTACCCGGCGAAGCGGGACGGGCACTGGATCGTGCCCGGCTTCGTGGACATGCACACCCACGGCGGCGGCGGGCACACCTTCACCACCGGCGACGCCGACGCGGCCCGGGCGGCGGCCGCCTTCCACCTGGGACACGGCACCACCACGCTGCTCGCCAGCCTGGTCAGCTCCCCGTTCGAGCTGATGCGGGAGGCCACCGCCGCGTTCGCCCCGCTGGTGAGCGAGGGGGTGCTGGCCGGTGTCCACTTCGAGGGGCCGTACCTGTCGACGGCGCGCTGCGGGGCGCAGAACCCGGAGTACCTGCGCGATCCCTCCACCGACGAGCTGGCCGAGCTGATCGAGCTGGGTGCGGGCGCGGTGCGGATGGTGACCCTGGCCCCGGAGCGGGCCGGCGCGCTGGACGCGATCAAGCTGCTCACCTCGCACGGCGTGGTCGCCGCGGTGGGCCACACCGACGCCACGTACGACGAGACCCGCGCCGCCGTGGGGGCGGGCGCGAGCGTCGCCACCCACCTGTTCAACGGCATGCGGCCGCTGCACCACCGCGAGCCCGGCCCGATCGTCGCCCTCCTGGACGCCCCGAACGTGGTGTGCGAGCTGGTCGCCGACGGCGTGCACCTGCACGACGGCATGCTCACCTTCGCCACCTCGACCGCCGGCCCGGAGCGGGCCGCGCTGATCACCGACGCGATGGCCGCGGCCGGAATGCCCGACGGCGACTACGAGCTGGGCGGCCAGGCGGTCACGGTGGCCGACGGCGTGGCCCGGCTGGCCCGCGACGGCTCGATCGCCGGCAGCACCCTCACCATGGACGCCGCGCTGCGGCACGCGGTGGCCGCCGGCATTCCGATCACCGACGCGGTCCGCATGGTCGCCACCACCCCCGCCCGGGCGATCGGTCTCGGCGACCGGCTCGGCGCGCTCCAGGTGGGGCTCCGCGCCGACCTCGTGGTGCTCGACGACGAGCTGAACGTGGTCCGGGTGATGCGCGGCGGCACCTGGCTGGAGTGAATGGCCGGACGCCGCTCGGCAGCCGGGGGCACCCTTCCTACGGACCCTGCAGACCTGATGTCGTAGCTGAATCGCCGCGATTCATCTACGACATCAGATTTGTAGTGTCCGCCCCACACCCCCGGGTCCACTGGGCGGTCAGCCGACCGACGGCACCTCGACGCCGAGGACGGCCTGCTCGTCGGGGCGGTGCACCAGCACGTCGGCCAGGTACGACTGCACCGCCGGGCCCATGCCGACGTCCCGGCCGGCCTGCTCGGAGAGCAGCCACTTGTGCTCGATGATCTGCGCGAAGAGCTCCTGCGGCTCCAGCTTGCGGCGCAGGCCCGCGGGCACCGCCCGGACCACCGGCTCGAAGACCTCGGTCAGCCAGCGGTGGGCGGCCTGCTGCTCGTCGGTCAGGTCGCTCTCCACCCGGTACGCGTCCAGGTCGTTGAGCAGCCGGCGGGCCTGGTTCTCCTCGGCGTCGAGGCCGGTCAGCCGGAGCAGCCGCCGGGTGTGGTAGCCCGCGTCGACCACCTTCGGGCGGACCAGGTAGCGCCCGTTGTCGACCGTCGACATGGCCACCTCGGCGACGTCGAAGCCCAGCTCGTTGAGGCGGCGGATGCGCCCCTCGATGTCGTGCCGGGCCTCCCGCTCGACCGCCTGCTCGTAGGTGATTTCGTGCCAGAGCCGCTCGTAGCGCTGCACGACCTCCTCGCAGACCACCTCCGGGTCGATGGACTCGTGCAGCAGCCCGGCGGCCTGCAGGTCCAGCGCCTCGCCGAAGATGTTGACCCGGGCGATCTCCAGGTCCTCGCCCCGCTGGCCGTTGGAGAGAGAGGTGTGCAGGGCACCGGTCTCGGCGTCGACCAGGTAGGCGGCGAACGCGCCGGCGTCGCGGCGGAACAGGGTGTTCGACAGCGAGCAGTCGCCCCAGAAGAAGCCGGTCAGGTGCATCCGGACGATCAGGGCGGCCAGCGCGTCGAGCAGCCGGCTCAACGTCTCCGGGCGCAGGGTGTGCGAGAAGAGCGCCCGGTAGGGCAGTGAGAACTGCAGGTGCCGGGTGATCAGCACCGACTCGAGGGGTTCACCGTCCTCGGTCTGCCGGTCGGCGACGACCGCCACCGCCTCCACCGCCGGGAAGTCGATCCGCTCCAGGGCCCGCAGCAGGTCGTACTCCCGTTCGGCGATCCGCTCGCGGGTCTCCTTGAACGCGTAGACGTAGTCACCGAGCCGGACGAACCGGACGATGTGCCGGGAGATGCCCTGGGGCAGTGCCACCAGGTGCTGGGCAGGCCACTGCTCCAGCGGGGTCGACCAGGGAAGGTCGAGCAGCGCCGGGTCGACGAGGGCCGAGGTGATCCGCACGGGGACAAGTGTGAAGGGTGCGCCCCGCCGAACGCTTCCCTTCGTGGCTCGGCACACAGCCGCCGCGGCCCGCGCCGGTCGGCCGCCGTCCGCGGCCGGTAGCGTGATCGCGTGCGGGAGACCACGACGGTACGCGGTACGGCCGGGCCCCGGCGGCTCCGTCCCGCCGGCTGGTGGTGGGACGCGCTGCTGCTGGCCGGGCTGGTCGGGCTGACCGTGGCGCTCGCCACCGACCACCTCTTCGGCGTCGACCGGGCGGTCGCCGACTGGACCGAGGACCACCGGCCGGCGGCGGCGTACTGGGTGGCCCGGGTGTTCAACTTCCTCGGCCAGGGCACCCCGCTGACGCTCCTCGCCGCCGGGCTGGGCGTGCTGCTGGCGGTCCGGCTCCGCTCCGTCCGCCCGGTGCTGCCCCCGGTCACGGCCTTCGCGCTTACCTACCTGACCATCGGGCCGCTCAAGGTGTGGACCGCGCGCCCCGCGCCCAGCGCGAGCGTCAAGGAGCCGTACCTGCCGCCCGAGCAGACCCTGCCGCTGTTCCAGCACGAGCTGCCGGTGAGCTACGCGCAGTCCTACCCGTCGGGCCACGTCGCCAACGCGATCGTCTGGTACGGCGTGCTGGCGCTGCTGATCGCGCCGCTGCTGCGCAACTTCGGCCGGGAGCTGCCGGCCTGGCTGCTCACCGTCGTCCGGCTGGTGCCGCCGCTGGTGGTGCTGACCACCACCACCTACCTGGGGTGGCACTGGCTGACCGACTCGGTGGCCGGGCTGCTGCTCGGGCTGCTGCTGGACCGGCTGCTGCACCGGGTGCCCTGGGACGCCCTGCCCCTGCCCGGCCGGTTGCGCGCCTGGGATCGGCCGTTCACCTCGATCACCTAGTCTGCGGCGCGTGGAGCGGCTGAGGCGCCGGCTGGGCGTACCCGACGCGGTGGTCGTCGGACTGGGATCGATGCTCGGCGCGGGCGTCTTCGTGGTCTTCGCCCCGGCCGCCGCCGCGGCCGGCGGCGGCGGGCTGCTGGTCGCCCTGGCGCTGGCCGGCTTCATCGCCTTCTGCAACGCCACCAGCTCGGCCCGGCTGGCCGCCCGCTACCCGGAGTCGGGCGGCACCTACGTGTACGGGCGGGAGCGGCTGAACCCGTTCGCCGGCTTCCTGGCCGGCTGGGGATTCGTGGTCGGCAAGACGGCGAGCTGCGCGGCGATGGCGCTGACGATCGGGGCGTACCTCTGGCCCGGGCAGGCCCGGCTCGTCGCCGTCGCGGCCGTGCTCGCGGTGACCGCGGTGAACCTGCGCGGCATCGGCAAGACCGCCGCCGCGACGAAGATCCTGGTGGTCGTGGTGCTGGGGGTGCTCGCCCTGGTCGCGGTGGCCGGCGTGGCGGCCGGCGACGTGCGGCTCGACCGGCTCACCGAGTCCGGCGGCTCGGCCCGGGGCGTGCTCACCGCGGCCGGGCTGCTCTTCTTCGCCTTCGCCGGGTACGCCCGGATCGCCACCCTCGGCGAGGAGGTGCGCGATCCGGAGCGGACCATCCCCCGGGCGGTGCCGCTGGCCCTCGGCGTGGTGCTGGCGGTCTACCTGCTCCTCGCCGTGGTCACGGTCGGCGTGCTGGGGCCGGACCGGCTGGCCGGCTCCACCGCGCCCCTGGTCGATGTGGTGACCGCCGCCGGGCTGCCCGGCCTGGCCTGGGTGGTCCGGGCCGGGGCGGCCGTCGCGGTGACCGGGGTGCTGCTCTCCCTGCTCGCCGGGGTCGGCCGGACCCTGCTGGCGATGGCCCGCCGCCACGACTTGCCCGCCGCGCTGGCCGCGGTGCATCCGGTCCACCGGGTACCGCACCGGGCCGAGCTGGCGGTGGCCGCCGTGGTGATCGTGGTGGTGGCGATCGGTGACGTGCGCGGGGCGATCGGCTTCTCCAGCTGCACCGTGCTGGTCTACTACGCGATCACCAACGCGTCGGCGCTCACGCTCGGCCGGGACCCGGCCCGGAAGGTGCCGGTGCGGGCACTGGCCGGGGCGGGACTGGTCGGCTGCCTGCTGCTCGCGGTCAACCTGCCGCCGGCCGGCGCGCTCGCCGGCTTCGGCGTGCTGGCCCTCGGCGCCGCCTGGTACGCCCTCCGCCCCAGACCCTGACCCCACGCCCGTCCCGTCTGATCCGCGGCCGGTCATTCCTCCGGTTCGCGGGGGGCCGGTGGGCCGGCGGGCGCGGCGGGCAGCGGGGTGCTCTCGCGCAGCAGCGCGCTCAGCCCGGCCCGCCGGGCCACCACGGTCAGCCGGTCCCCCGCGTTGATCACCATCCGGGGGTCGGCGGACCAGTCCGTCCGCTGCCCGGCCCGGGTGTGCGCGAGCAGGCGTACCTCGCCGGGGCGGGCCACGGCGGACAGCGGCCGGCCGTCCAGCGGCGCCCCGGCCACCACCGGCACCTCCACCACCAGCAGCGCGTGCCGGTCGACCGGGATGGTGGCGATCACCGCCCGGTCCAGCAGGGCGGCCGCGAACGCCGGCGCGGCCAGGTACGACACGCTGCGGGAGATGCCGATGCCGAACGCCTGCTGGATCCGCTCGGCGAAGTCGCCGTCGAAGAGCCGCAGCACCACCCGCAGCTCGGCGTTGAGCCCCCGGGCGTTGAGCGCGGCGCGCAGGTTGACCCCGTCGTCGGTGGAGACGACCACCAGCGCCTGGCAGGTCTCCACGGAGGCGGAGCGCAGGGTCTCCTCCCGGGCCGCGTCCCCCACGATCAGCGGTACGCCCAGCCGGCGGGCCAGCGCCGCGCCGCGCGCCTCGGCGGTCCGGTCGATCGCCACCACCTCCACGCCGAAGTCGCGCAGCTGGGCCATCACCCGGGTGCCGATGTTGCCCAGCCCGACCACCACGACGTGGCCGGTGCGGTCCGGTTGGATCCGGCCGGCGTGCAGGGCGAGGCGGGCGTTGACGATGCCGTCGACCACCACCGCGGTGATCAGCGGGATCAGCGCCAGCCCGGCGAGGTTGAGCACCACCTGCATGATCTGCGCGGCGGCCGGCTTGGTGACGTCCGGGTCCTGGCCGCTGAGCGTGGTGACCAGCGTCAGGTAGAGCGCCTCGGCCCAGCTCACGTCCACCGCGCGGGAGTTGAGCCAGCCGAGCACCGCGATCACCACCAGCAGCACGATCACCGCGATCCCGATCTTGCGGGTGGCGAAACTGCGGACGGCCCGGAGCAGCACCGCGAGCGGCTGCCGGCGGCGGCGGGCCCGGACCAGCCGGCGGGCGGCCAGCTCGGTGCCGGCCGGCTGGCCGGTCGCCTCGGCGAGCACCACGTCGGCGGTCGGCTCGTCGGCGGGCAGCACGCGGACCAGGGTCGGGTCCGTGGTGACGGCCAGGCCGCAGACGACGTCGCCGGGGCGGACGTCCTCGCGGCGGGCCACGTATAGGGTGCGCCCGGCGTGCCGGAAGTGGGTGGGGGCGACCTCGCCGAGGGCGGCGGCCACGAACGCCGGCGCGGCGATCGAGGCGTCGGAGAGCACCGCCGAGTCGGGGAAGAGCTCGCGCAGGCCGTTGGCGAGGCTGGTGTTGAACATGCGCACCACCAGGCGCAGCCGGGGCTCCACCTCCTGCGCGCAGAGGGCGGCGTGCATGTTGCCCACGTCGTCCTGATGCAGCAGGGCCAGCCCGTCCGCGCCGGCCAGGCCGGCCCGGCGGAAGGTGGTCTCGTCGAGCCGGTCGGCCCGGACCACCTGGATGCCGTCGATGTCGCGGCCGTCCGGCCCGTCGGAGCGGCGGCGCTCGGGCACGACCAGGGTGATGCGGACCCGGCCCTGGGCCAGCTCGGTGGCGAGCAGCGCCTTGACCACCCAGTAGGCGAGCGGGTCGTTGCCGCAGACCACGTAGTGCGGCCGCGTGTCGCCGTTGGCCCGCAACCGCCAGCCGGTCGCGCGGCGCGCGCGATCGCGCAGGGGTTCCGCCATGACCGGATCGTAGTCAGCCGGTCGCACCGGGCGCAGCCCCGCTGATCATGGGCGCATGTCGGGGCGTACGGCGGGTAGTGCAGCGGCATGCAGACGTTCCTGCCGTACCCGGACTTCCTGGCGAGCGCCCGGACGCTGGACCAGAAGCGGCTGGGCAAGCAGCGCGTGGAGACCATCCAGGTGCTGCGCGGGCTGACCCGCCCCGGCTACGGCTGGCGCAACCACCCGGCGGTGAAGATGTGGGCCGGGTACGAGGAGGCGCTCACCCGGTACGGGCTGGACATGTGCGCCGTCTGGTGCGAGCCGGGCCGGGCGGACACCTGCGCCGGCACCATGACCACCGACCTCGCCGCGGCCTGCGGGATCGAGCGGATCAGGACGCAGGCCGAGCTGGCCGAGGCCGGTGAGCTGCCACCCTGGCTGGGCCGGGAGGACCTGCACCTGAGCCACCGCTCGTCGCTGCTGCGCAAGGACCCGGAGCACTACCGCCCGCAGTTCGGCGACGTCCCGCCCGACCTGGAGTACGTCTGGCCCGCCTCCGACCGGGAACGGCGCTGTCTGCTGCCGTCGGAGAGCTGACCGGGCAGACTGGAGGCTCCGTCGGGCGGAGGGTGCACATGGCGCTGTCGCAGCTGCTGGGCCGGCTCATCGGCGTACGGGAGCGGGTGGTCGACCCGGGCGGCGGTGGCGCCCCCCGCGTGCCGCACCCGGTCGAGGCCGTGGTGGTCGGCGGCGGGATCGCCGGCATGTCGGCGGCCGTGGTGCTCGCCGAGCGGGGCGTGACGGTCACCGTGCTGGAGGCCGCGCCGACCCTCGGCGGCCGGCTGGGCGCCTGGCCGGAGGCGCTCGCCGACGGCACGCAGTTCACCGAGCACGGCTTCCACGCGTTCTTCCGGCAGTACTACAACTGGCGGTCGATCCTGCGCCGCATCGACCCGGGTCTGGGCTTCCTCAAGCCGATCCCCGGGTACCCGATCCTGAGCGGGCAGTGGCCGGCGGAGGAGTTCGGCAAGCTGCCGCCGGCCTCGCCGATGAACCTGCTCACGCTCCTGCTGCGCAGCCCCAGCCTGCGCCTGGCCGACCTGCGCGGGATGGACCGCGACGCCGCACTGCCGCTGCTCACCTACGACCCGGAGCGCACCTACGCCGAGTTCGACCGCACCACCGCCGACGAGCTGCTCACCTCGCTGCGGCTGCCGGACCGGGCCCGGGCCATGCTCTTCGAGGTCTTCTCGCACTCGTTCTTCAACCGCGAGGCGGAGATGTCGGCCGCCGAGATGATCGCCCAGTTCCACTTCTACCTGCTGGGCAACCCGGAGGGGCTGGCCTTCGACTGCCCGGACGAGGACTACGCGACGGCGATCTGGCAGCCGCTGACCCGGCACGTGGAGAAGCACGGCGGCCGGGTCGTCACCGACGCCGCCGCCACCCGGCTGGACCGGGAGCCGGGCGGCTGGCGGGTGAGCATCGCCGACGGCTCGTCGTACCGGGCCGGGCACGTGGTGCTCGCCGTCGACCCGCCCGCGCTCGCCGCGCTGGTGGCAGCCTCCCCCGGTCTGCGGGGGGCGGCGCCCCGGCTGGTGGCGCGGATGCCCGCGTTCGGCCGGCCCGGTCCGCCGTACGCGGTGGCGCGCTACTGGATGGACGGGGACGTGCGCGCCGACCGGGCGGTGTTCAGCGGGGTCTCCCGGCAGCCCACCCTGGACTCGGTGACCCTCTACCACCGGCTGGAGAACGAGTCCCGGCGGTGGGCCGAGCGGACCGGCGGCTCGGTGGTGGAGCTGCACGCGTACGCCTGCGACGAGGGCGTGCCCGCCGAGGAGCTGGCCGAGCGGATGCGGGTCGAGCTGACCACGCTCTGGCCGGAGGCGGCCGGGCTGCGGGTCCGCGAGCTGCGTGCCCGGGTGGAGGCCCAGGCCCCGGCGTTCACCCCGGGCAGCCACGCCGACCGGCCGGGGGTACGCACCGACGCCGACGGCCTCTATCTGGCCGGCGACGGCATCCGGACGGAGTTCCCGAGCGCGCTGATGGAACGTTCGGCGGCGACCGGCATCCTCGCCGCCAACCACATCCTGCGGGCCGAGGGCGCGGCGGCCGAGCCGGTCCGGTCGATCCGCCCGCGCGGCCTGCTCGCCCGCCGCTGAGGCATCCCCGCCGGGGCGCGATCTTCAGCGAATCGCCCCTTTTGTCCGCCTGGCTGCTCTACGCTCGACTGACGTCGATCAACGCCGGCGAGTGCCGGCACGGGAGGTCAGGAGGGGTGTCGCCACTGCATCGGTCCGCTGTGGACACCGCACCGGCCGAGGACGGGCGCGACGACGCGTACGGGCTGCTCCGCGACGAGCGGGCGTGCATCGTGACGGCGCTGCGGCTCGGCTGGTGGATGGCCGACGCGTATCACCGGGGGCAGACCGTCGACCTGACCGGCGGTGACCACCGCCCGGCCACGGCGCCCGCGAAGCTGTCCAACCTGACGGAGATGTCGGGCCGGCACCGGATGCGGATGTACCTCGACGGGGTGGACGTGGCCCTCGCCCAGATCGCCCAGCTGACCAGCACCGACCGGCCCGGCCCGTCCACCGCGGCCGCCCGCGCGTGCCTCGGCGAGGGCGACGGCCCCGTCGAGGTGACCACCCTGCTGCTCGCCATGGACGAGCTGAACGTCGACGTGCTGCGCTGGGCGACCGCCACCAACCACCGGGTGGGGCTGGCGTACCGGCTGGGCCGCTCGCTGGCCGACACCGTACGGCAGGGCGACGGCGAGCAACTGGTCCACCGCTTCGGCGGCCGGCAGGTCGAGATCAGCCGCTGGCTGGACGAGCTGGCCAGCGTGCTCCCCCCGTACTCGGCGGCGGTGGTGCGACGCTCCCTGGCGGCGTGGGCGGCCGCGGTCACCCGGGCCGGGGCCGGCGACGCGGCCGAGCTCTCCCGCGAGCTGCGCAACCAGGGGGAGCTGTGGCGCGGGGTGCTCACCGGCGGGCTGCACCCGAGGGACCTGCTCGACGAGGAGAACTGGGCGGTCATCGCCCGCAACCTGATCATCCGGGACCGGAAACTGGTGGTCCAGGCCGCCCGGGGGATCTTCTGGCCGGTGCTCGTACCCCTGCTGGCGGTGCTCGGCGCGGTCGTCGGGGTGAGCGCCGCCGCGGCGGCCGGCTCACCCACCACCCGGGCGGCCGTCGCCCTGGTCGGCCTCGGCGCCGGGCTGACCGCCATCTGGCGCTCGGTCTCCGGGCCGACCCTCTCCGTCGCCGCCGAGATCAATCGGCCGCTGCTGGACAGCGAGCTGACCACCCAGATGGCGGCGCGGATCAACACGCCCCTCGCGGCCGCGCGGGCCGCCGGCGGCGCCGGGCGGCAGCGACGCCCGGACCGGGCCGAGGGCGGATCGAAATACGTTGCCCCTCTCTCCGGGGTGGACCTACCGTGATCGCGCAAGGTCAACCAGCCCGCCGGGAGTCAGTCATGTCGTTGTCGCACGTCACGTGCGCGTGGTCGACGCTGCCGTCGGACGGTTGCCGAGCCGAAGGTCCCCGGGGCGGGGAACCCGACTGACGCGTGCCCGCACGCGCTGCAGCCGCCCGTCCCCACCCGGACCGGGCGGCTTTTCGCTGTCCGGACCGGTCCGCCGCCGATCGTGAAGGGAGAGCCCGGTGGACGCCGTCCTCGTCATCAACGCCGACCTCGGCCCGCTGCACCGGGTCACCGTCCAGCACGCGATCCGGATGCTGTGCCGCCGGGTCGCCGAGATCCACGAGGCCGAGCCGGACCAGGTGATCGGGGTCTTCCCGGTCCCCCGGGTGGTCCGCCTCGTCCGGTACGTGGTCACCCGCTGGCGGTTCCACGCCGGGCCGGCCTGGTCCCGGGCCGGCGTGCTGCGGCGCGACGCCCGGTGCTGCGCGTACTGCGGCGGCCCGGCCGGCACCATCGACCACATCCTGCCCCGCTCGCGCGGCGGCCGGAACACCTGGAAGAACACGACCGCCGCCTGCTACGCCTGCAACCAGCGCAAGGGCGACCGGACGCCGGCCGAGGCGGGCATGCCGCTGCGGCGGGAACCGGTGACGCCGAGCTGGGCCGCGTTCGCCGGGCGGTGATCGACCGGCCGGCGGGCACAGGGGGCCGCGTCGGAGAGGTACGCCTCCGGCGCGGCGCCCGCCGGTCCCCTCAGTCCGAGGCGACGGCCAGTCCGCGCAGCGCGCGCACTGCTCAGCCCGCGCGCCTGGCTGCCGATCCTGCGTGCGGTGCTGCGCAGCTCGTGGGCCGTCCTGCGGGGCCGGGAGCGCCCACCGGCGGCCGTTCCGCACGGCGGGCGGTTCGGGCTCCCCGCCGACTTCCTGATCGCCCCGGACGGCTCGGTCCTGGCCAGCAGGCACGGCGAGCACGTCTACGACCAGTGGTCGGTCGACGAACTGCTCAGGCTCGTCACGTCGCCTTCGACTCCGCCGGCTCCGGGGACCGGCGGCTGACGGACGCCGACCCGCCCTCGCCGCCGGAGCTCACTGCCGCCCCCTGCGGGCCGACGCCAAGGATGGGTTGCCGACGCTACGGACTTGATGTCATGGACGACTCACGGCTCGGGCAGGAACCTCGCGAAGGTCCGCGGCGAGGCGGCGCAGCTGCTCGCCGGGTTCGTGCCAGATCGTGATCGACGCCCGCCACGCGTCCGACGGCGACACCCGGGGTTCAAGATCCCAGGTCGGTGCGACACCCCGGGTCCGCCTGGCATCGGATTGTCACGTCGAGCTCGTCGGCAGGCAGGCGAAGATGCGGCACGGCAGGGACGGTAGAGCCTCCGGGTACGCCGGGGCAGGCGCATTCCCGGCTCGCGCGACCTGGCGATCCGTCTACGCCATCAAGTCCGTAGCGACCGGAAGGTGTCCGAGGATGCCGGGCCGGCCGGCCCCTCGAACCGACGGGGCCACGATCAGCGCCGGTCAGGGGCGGTCGGACGGTGACCAGGCGAAGTTCGGCAGCCGCCGCTCGCGGTGGGCCGCGACGCCCTCGCGGGCCTCGCCGCTGTCCCGTACCTTCCGGTGCCACCAGGCGATCCGGGCCGGCCCGGCCCGGTCGTCCACGATCTCCTTCGCGGCGGCGACGCTGAGCGGCGAGCGCTGAGCGATGGCGGTGGTGATCGCGTCCACCCGGGCGGCGGGATCGTCGACCACCTCGTCCACCAGGCCGACCCGCAGGGCCCGCTCGGCGTCGATCAGCTCGGCGGTGAAGAGCAGGAACTTCGCGGTGGCGGGGCCGACCAGCCGGGTCAGCCGGCGGGTGGTCGGGGCCGGGTAGACCAGTCCGAGCCGCGCGGGCGGCACGCCGAAGCGGGCGTCCGGGGCGGCGACGCGCAGGTCGCAGGCGACCGCGAGCTGGCAGCCGCCGCCGACGCAGGGCCCCTGGACGGCGGCGACGGTCGGCTTGGCGAAGGCGGCCAGCCGCTCCTCGGCGACGACCGCGATGCTCTGGTCACCGGCGTCCAGCAGCTCGTCGAGGTCGCCCAGGTCGGCCCCGGCGCAAAAGGTGCCGTCCGCGCCGGTGAGCACCAGGGCGCGTACCCCGGGGTCGGCCTCCAGTCCGTCGAGCAGCACCGGCAGCCGCCGCCACATGTCTGGCGTCATCGCGTTGCGCCGGGCCGGGTTCCGGATCGTCACCGTCGCCACCGCGCCGGTCACCTCGACGGTCAGCTCCGCGTCCGACACCCAGACCACCCCTTCCCGCCGGCCGGCGCGCGCCGGCCCGGTCCGGCGACCATAACGGCGCGGGCCCGGCGACCACCCGCGAGGGGTGGCCGCCGGGCCCGCCGACGGTGAGGTCAGGTCAGGTCAGGCGACGTTGACCGCGGTGTCGTCGACCACGAAGGACGTCTGGAGCGAGGAGTCCTCGGTGCCGGTGAACTTCAGGGTGACGGTCTGGCCGGCGTACGAGGCCAGCGAGAACGACTTCTGCGCGTACCCGGCGGCCTTGTTCAGGTTCGAGTAGGTCGCCAGGGTCGCCAGCACCGTCCCGGAGGAGCTGAGCACCTGCACCCGGAACGTGTCGTACGCGGTGCCGGTGGTGGTCTCCGCCGAGTCGATGTGCAGCCAGAAGCTGAAGTTGTACGACGTGCAACCGGCCGGCAGGCTCACCGCCTGGGAGAGCGTGTCGGTGCGGGTGCTGCCGTAGCCGTTCAGCCAGGCGTTACGGGTGCCGGTCCGGGCGGGCTGGCCGGTGAACGAACCGATCACGCCCGAGGTCGACGCCCACGGGGTGGTGCCGGACTCGAAGCCGGGGTTGCCGAGCTTCTGGCCGGCGCCGGTGCAGCCGCCGCCGGTGCCGTTGACGGTCAGCGTGTAGGTCGCCGTCCGGTTCACCGAGCCGGCGCCGGTGACGGTCACCGTGTAGGTGCCGGCCGGGGTGCCTGCCGTGGTGGCGATGGTGAGGGTCGACGAACCGCCGGAGGTGACCGAGGCCGGGCTGAACGAGGCGGTGGCCCCGGTCGGCAGGCCGGTCGCGGAGAACGTCACGGTCTGCGCGGTGCCGCTGGTGGTGGCGGTCCCGACGGTGGTCGAGACCGAGCCGCCCGCGGTCACCGAGCCGGAGGTCGGGGAGAGCGAGACGGAGAAGTCGTTACCGGTCGACGAGCAGGGCGCGTCGTTGCCGGAGACGGCCACCGCGGTCCACGCCGCCTGGACGGTCCTGTACTCGGTGGAGCAGTTGCCGTACAGGTCGGTCGCCGCGCGCAGCGTGTAGGCGCGGGCGGTGTTCGACGGCGTGGTGTTGTTGACGTACGAGGTGTTGGAGGTGAAGTACACGTCCAGGGCGCGGAACCAGATCTTCTCCGCCTTGGCCCGGCCGATGCCGGTCACCGCCGGGGCGGTGCCGCAGATCGGCGAGGTGCCGTACGCGGTGGAGCCGGTGCCCTCGGCCAGGTTGAAGAAGAAGTGGTTGGCCACCCCGGACGAGTAGTGCACGTCCTTGTTCTTGGTGCCGGTCGTCCAGCAGGTGTCGGACGAGCCGTCCAGCTTCGGGTCGTACATGTAGCGCAGCGGCGTACCGTTGCCGTTGATGTTGATCTTCTCGCCGACCTGGTAGTCACCGGGGTCGGCGGTGGTGTTGGCGTAGAACTCGACCATGTTGCCGAAGATGTCGCTGGTGGCCTCGTTGAGGCCGCCGGACTCGCCGGAGTAGGTCAGGCCGCCGGGGACCACGTTCTCGGTGACGCCGTGGCTCATCTCGTGCGCGGCCACGTCGAGCGAGACCAGCGGGCGGGAGTTGCCGGAGCCGTCGCCGTAGGTCATCCGGGAGCCGTCCCAGAAGGCGTTGACGTAGTTGTTGCCGTAGTGCACCCGGCTCGGCACGCCGCGGCCGTCGCCGAAGATGCCGTTGCGGCCGTGCACGTTCTTGAAGTAGTCGTAGGTCTTGGCGGCGCCGAAGTGGGCGTCGACACCGGCGCGCTGGCGGGTGTTCGTGTCACCCCAGCTGTTGTCGTTGTTGGTGAACGTCGTGCAGGTCGACGTCCCGTTGTTCATGTCGCAGGTGCTGCCGTTGCCGTGCGACGGGTCGATCATCTGGTACGTGCTGCCGGAGAGCGTGGTGTCGACCTCGACCGTGCCGGAGTAGACGCTCTGGCCCGTGCCGGCCACCATCTCGATCTCGTCGTACGAGCCGATCACCTTGCCGGTGAGCGCGTCGCTGATGACGTGGAAGCGCGACGGGGTCTGGCCGTCGGTGTGCCAGCCGGAGAGCACGGTCTCGTAGGCGAGGCGACCCTTGCCGGAGCTGGCGTCGACGAAGAGCTCGGGCGAGCCGACGCTCTCCAGCTTGCCGGAGAAGGCCTTGCGGGCCGTCGCCTTGACGGAGGTCAGCGTGACCTTCGGGGCGGTCGCGAGGGTGAGCGGTGCGGCCAGGCCGACCGAGGAGCCGGCGTAGCTGCCGTTGGGCGCCGTGTGGATGACGAAGTCACCACCGTAGACGCGCAGGCCCTTGAAGGTCCGGGTGTAGCGGGTGTGCGCCGCGCCGTTCGCGTCCACCTTCGTGCGGACCGCCTGGTACGACTCTCCGCTGACGCCCTGAACGGCGCCGGGGTTGTTGCGGAGCAGGCTTTCGGCACGAGCTGCGGGTGAGGTGTCCGGGGCGGGGGCGCTGGGGGCCGCCTGCGCTGCGGTGGCGACGCAGGTCAGCATGCCGCTGGTAAGCAGCGCTGCGCTGACGGCGGCGAGGGTTCTCTTCACGTGCCCTCCTGACAAGGAAAGATGTGACGGGGGTAGTCACGCATGTAAATATGCAGATACATGAAGCAAAAGAGAAGGGGGGAAGCGCTTCCATCCCGCGACACTGGCCGAACGGAGGATGAGCCCTGGTGAGGGAACCCGGCGGCGTCGATGCACGTCCGAACGGCATGAGATCATCCGTCCTGGCCATTGTCAAGATCGTAACTGTGGCCGGCCTCCTGACCGGCTGCTCAGCAACCGGTTCCGGTTCACCTGCACCGGCGTCGGACACCCCCACCGGCGGCACCGCCACGGCCACCTCCGGCACCGCCACGCCGAGCGGCACCGCCAGCGGCGTCCTCGCCGCGACCGCCCGCCCGGTGACGCTGACCCGCAGCGGCGGCTTCGCGGGCGGCACCGAGACGGTGACCGTCGGACCGGACGGCCGATGGACGGCGACCGATCGCACCGGAGCCGCCCGGACGGGTCAGCTCTCCCCCGCCGAGATCGACCGGCTGAGCGCGCTGAGCGGCCTCATCCCTCAAGGCGGCGGCCCGGGCGGCCCGGACGCCCGCTGCGCGGACACCTACACCTACCGGTTGACCGTCGGGCAGAACACCGTCGACTGGACCGACTGCCAGAACGGTCCCCAACCGTCGTCCACCGCGACCGAAGTGGCCGACCTCCTGCTCCGCGTCGGCGGCCTGCGCTGACGCCGGGCTACCAGCCCGCCGCCGCGGTCAGCAGCGCCCGCCGCACCGCCTGTACCTCGCGCCGCCCGGCCACCGCCGGCCGGGCGGCCAGGAAGAGCGTGTTCAGCGGCGGCACCGGCGGGCTCAGCAGCGGGCGCAGCGCGCCGGAGGCCAGCTCACCCCGGCACAGGTACGTCGGCAGCACGCTCGCCCCGGCACCGGCCACCACGGCCGCCAGCACCGCGCGCAGGTCGGCCACCACCAGGCTGGGCGTACGGGTGAGCCGGGTGTCGAAGACCGACCGCCACCAGCGGCGCAGGATCGGCGCCTCCTCCGCGTAGGCGACCAGCGGCACGTCGCGCAGGGCCTGCGGGGTCACCGGGTCGGGCAGCCGCTCGGCCCAGGCGGGCGCGGCGACCAGGGCGAACTCCTCGTCGTAGAGCGGCTCGGCGGTCAGTCCCCGTCGTCGCGGGCGCACACTGCTCACCGCCAGGTCGAGCCGGCCGGCGGCGACGTCGTCGAGGAGCTGCTCGGGCAGCCCCGCGGCGACCCGCAGCTCCAGGCCCTCGGCG
The DNA here is from genome assembly GCF_051386295.1 of Micromonospora sp. URMC 105. Taxonomy (NCBI): domain Bacteria; kingdom Bacillati; phylum Actinomycetota; class Actinomycetes; order Micromonosporales; family Micromonosporaceae; genus Micromonospora; species Micromonospora sp. URMC 105. Next base: position 43,169 of record NZ_JBPQTL010000020.1, read on the forward strand.
ACCAGCCCGGCCACCGCTGGCAGCGCCCGCTCCGCGAGGAACTCGGCCGGTCCGCCGAGGAAGACCGTCCGGGGGTACGGCGTGGCCGTGTCGTCGGCGAGCACGGCGTCGAGGCGGTCCAGCGGCTCGGCCACCCGGCGGGCCAGCTCGTCGCCGGCCGGGGTGGGCAGCACGCCTCTCGGCAACCGGTCGAAGAGCGGGCGTCCCACCGCCTCCTCCAGCGCCCGGACCTGGGCGGTGACCGTCGGCTGGGCCAGCCCGAGCAGCTCCGCGGCGGCCGTGATCGAACCGGACCGGTGCACGGCCAGGAAGCTACGGAGCAGGTCGAGCGACACCTTCACATCAGCAAACCTATCGCCGATGTGTCCTTCGCCTATTGGTGAGCTATGGATTCGCGCGCCAGCATGGTCGGCATGACACGTGCACTCATCGCGCTGACCAGCCACCGCCAGCTCGGCACCACCGGCCGCGAGACCGGCTTCTACGTCGGCGAGGCCGCGGAGCCGTGGGAGGTGTTCCGGGCCGCCGGCTGGGACGTCGACCTCGTCTCGGTGGCCGGCGGCCGGCCGCCGGTCGACGGCCATGACGAGAACGACAAGACCCAGAACGACTTCCTGGCCACCGCCGGGGTGGAGCACACGGCCCGAGCCGCCGACGTCGACCCGACCGGGTACGACGTGGTCGTTTTCGCCGGCGGTCACGGCACCATGTGGGACTTCCCCGACGACCCCGACCTGGCGCGCATCGCCGCAACGGTCTACGAGCGCGGCGGGATCGTCTCGGCGGTCTGCCACGGCCCGTCCGCGCTGGTGAACCTGAAGCTCTCCGACGGCTCGTACCTGGTGGCGGGCAAGCGGGTGGCCGGCTTCACCAACGACGAGGAGAGCGCCGTCGGGCTCACCGACGTGGTTCCCTTCCTGCTCGCCGACAAGCTCACCGAGGCCGGTGCCGTGCACGTCCCGGCGCCGAACTTCACCGAGCACGTCGTCGTCGACGGCCGCCTGGTCACCGGTCAGAATCCGCAGTCCGCCCGCGCCATGGCCGAAGCCGTCGTCACCGCCGTCACCTCCCGCTGACCCGTCCCACCCCCCTCTCCCGGGTCCCAGATTCACGGAAAGAGTGGCTGTTCCGCGCGGAACAGCCACTCTTTCTCCGAAAGTGCCGCCATCGGTGGGCTCGCGGGGAGGGGGTCAGTGGCGGTGGAGGAGGCGGAAGCGTTCGGCGACCGCCAGGGTGTCGTCGTCGACGGTGAACTCCGGGTCGCCGAGCCAGCCCCGGTAGTCCGGCCCGTGCCAGTACGCCTCGTGCCCGGCGCGCCAGGCGGCGACCGACTGGTACCCCTCGCCCTCGTCCTGGGCGTGGTCGAGGTCGACGTCGCCGAGCCGGACGACGCGTACCTCGGTCAGCTCGATGAGCGCGACCGGGCGGTCGGCGGAGTCGACCACCACCGAGCGTTCACCGACCACCGGCAGCGGCTCGCCGTCGCGCTCGTAGTCCTGCAGCAGGCCGGTGGTGGAGGTCTTCGCGCCGGCGAGGACGGCGGCGACGAGCTGGTCGCGCAGCGGCCCCGGAAAGGCGAACTCGGTCTTCGGCAGGTCGGGCGGCGGGGTCGTCATCCGGCGACCGTAGCCGCCACCGCCCGCCGGTCACACCCGATAATCGCTGGGCAGCCCGGTGCCGCGCAGCTCCGGCGGCAGGTGGGCCACGTCGTTGAAGGCGATCAGGCTGGGCGGCCCGGACGAGCTGTAGCGGATCACGGTCAGCCCGGCGTTGTGGTGGTTCACCCCCAGCCAGCGCCGCGCCGGGGCGTCCAGGGCGTGCCGGACCAGCCAGGCGATCAGGAAGTTGTGGGTGATCACCAACTCGCGTACGTCACCCTCGGCCGGGGCGGTGGCGAACCGGGCGACGGCCTCCGCCGCCAGTCGCGGCCCGTCGGCCCGCTCGCGCTCGGAGAAATGGGCCAGGAAGTCCGCGTACGCCACGGGCAGGCCGGCCGGATCGGTGTCGTGCGGCAGATGGTCACCGGCCAGCTCGGTCTCGTACACCGGGACCCTCGGCAGCGACGCCGCGACCACCTCGGCGGTCTCGGCGGCCCGGCGCAGCGGGCCGTGGTGGATGGCCTGCAACGGTACGGCCCGCAGCCGCTGGCCGAGCAGCGCGGCCTGACGGCGACCCCGCTCGGAGAGCCCCACCTCGGCCGACTCGACCTCCGGGCGGTCCTGCTCGCCGTGCCGAACCAGATAGAGCAGTCGGGTGGCCATCGTCGTCTCCTCGTGCGGCCGGGAGGCGCGATGCTAACCCGCGCCTCCCGGCCGTCGCCGCCCCGCTCACGGTCAGCGAGGCCACCGTCGCAGCGCTGCCATGAAGGCCGCCTCAGGCCCGGGGGAACATCTGGCCGATGCGGATCTTGTTGCCGAACGGGTCGCGGATGCCGAAGTCGATCCCGTACGGGCGCTCCATCGGCTCGTCGGTGATCTCCACCCCCTTGGCGACCAGGTCCTCGTACGTCTTGTGGGCGTCGTCGGTGGTCATGAAGAGGTAGCCGCCCAGCGCCCCCTTGGTCAGCAGCTCGCGGACCTGCTCGGCGGTGGCCGGGTCGAGCGCCGGCGGTCCGGGCTTCTCCAGCAGGATCTCGCGCTCCGGGTCGCCCGGGAGGTTGACCGTGAGCCAGCGCATGAAGCCGAGGTCCTGGTCGGTGTTGATCTCCATGCCGAGCTTGCCGACGTAGAAGTCGAGGGCCTCGTCCTGGTCGAGGACGTAGATCTGGGAGCGGCTGATCGCGTTCATCGTCATGCCCATGACGCTAGAGGTCGCCCCTGACCTGCTGCTTATCCAAAACTGCTCGGTCTGGTCCAGGCCTTGGTGAAGCAGCTCGGCACGCTCGCGGCCCCGGCCGAGCGGCGCCTGCGGAAGTCGCTGGGCGATTCCCCGACGATCTGCCGGAACGTCCGGCTGAACGACCCGAGGCTGCTGAAGCCCACCGCGAAGCAGATGTCGGTGACGTCCCGGTCGGTCTCGATCAGCATCGACATCGCCCGCTCCACCCGCCGCCGTTGCAGGTAGCGGTGCGGGGTCTCGCCGAACGTGGCGCGGAACGTGCGGATGAAGTGCGCCTCGGAGACGAGCGCTATCCGGGCCAGCGCCGGGATGTCCAGCGGGTCGGCGTACGCCCGGTCCATGGCGTCCCGGGCCCGCAGCATGGCCCGGTTCGACTCCTCCACCGCACGACTCATCGGCCCCCGCCTCGTCGTCACCGCCGTCAGCGCCAGGCTATCCCCGTCGTCGGCAGTCGAAGCGGCCCGGGCCGTATCCCGCGCGGCGGGGCAACGCAATGGTGTACATCGATGCAACAATCTAACTGTGAAAGAAGTTTCCAAATTCCCCACCGTCCGGTACTTCGCCCAGGCGAACCCGGTCGGGCCCGGCCAGGACGACGTGCCGGCGCTGCTCCGTCGGGTCGCGGACACCATCGAGGAACTCGGGCCGGTGTGGATCCAGGACGTGACCCTGGGGAACGAAATCAACGAGCACGGTGACTGGTACTCGCTCACCGTCTACTTCCACGAGGAGTCCAACGGCGGCGAGTGAGGCGGCCGTACGGCCACGCCCACCCGACGCCTCTGCCAGCATCGCCCTGGCGCAACGAGCTACGCCTACCGACCCGGATGCCCGCGTCACGCGCGTTCGCAGAGCGCGTACTGGTCGCGGCTCGGTCGTCGGCGCAGGCGCCGTCGTGGCGAAGGACGTGCCGCCGCTGAGCGTGGTGACGGCAACGAGCGCGGTCGAGCGGAGGCGTCTGGCATGACGGAGATTCCGGTATAACCAGCGGTGTGTTCCGCTGGCCGGTATCGCTTCCCGGGAGGCCATGTGACGACGACCCAGGTACGTGACCGCCTGGACGGGATGCTCAGAGCCGGCCAGGTCGACGGTCTGCACGCCGTGGCAGCCGTTCGCGGCGGCCGATGCCTGCTGGAGTACTACGGGGCCGGCGAGGACTTCGCCTGGGGCGACTCACTGGGTGTCGTCGAGTTCGGACCCGGGACGCTGCACGACATCCGGTCGGTCACCAAGAGCGTGACCGCGCTGTTGTACGGCATCGCCCTCGGGGAAGGGCTGGTGCCGCCGCCGGCGGAGCCGCTCCTGCCGCTGTTCCCGCAGTATCCCGACCTGGCGGCCGACCCCCAGCGTGCCCGGCTCACGGTGGAGCACGCGCTGACGATGTCGTTGGGGTTGGACTGGCGCGAAGATCTCCCGTACGACAGCCCGGCCAACGCCGAGATCGCGATGGAGCTGGCACCGGACCGGTACCGGTACGTCCTGGAGCGGCCGATCGTTGAGCCACCCGGGTCCCGGTGGACCTACTGCGGCGGTGCCAGCGCCCTGCTCGGCCGATTGATCGCCGACGGCACCGGGCAGTCGCTGCCGCAGTACGCGCAGGACATGCTGTTCGCGCCGCTGGGCATCGGCAGCCACCAGTGGATGACCGGCGCGGACGCAGTGGCCTCCGCCGCGTCCGGGCTGCGACTCGCGCCCCGTGACCTGGCCAGGATCGGCGAGCTGGTGCTGACCGAGGGAACCTGGGACGGCCAGCGGGTCGTCTCCACCGACTGGATCCGCGCGATGCTCCAGCCACGCCTGCAGACCAGCTGGGGCACCCGGTACGGCTACCAGTGGTACATCGAACCCATCGCCGGCCACCGGGTGTACGCCGGTATGGGCAACGGCGGCCAGCGGCTGTTCGTCCTGCCCGACCTGGACCTCACCGTGGCCGTCACCGCCGGCAACTACAACGACCCCGACCAGTGGCGGACCCCGCTCACCGTGCTGGAGCGGGTCGTCCTCCCCGCAACGGCCTGACCCACGCCGCGCCCGCCGGCGCAGCGCAGCAAGGAGCCATGGCAGGCCGCCTACTCCACATCCTTGGCAAGGACTGCGACCGCCACCTTGCCCACCACCGTCGTCAGGACGTAGTTGGCTGTGCCACTGAAAACGACACCTACGCCGATCGGGACCGCCTTCGCCATCGCCTTCTGGGTGAAGGTGATGGACACCCGCTTGAACAACTGCTTGATCGTGACCAAGGCGGGTCCCCGCAGGTACTGGTAGACCAGCTTCTGGGCGATCTTCTGGACCGCTGCCTTGCCGCCGCCCGCCGCCAACTGTTCCGCCGAGCCGGCCAACGCGAGCACGAAGGCCAGGTGCTTCTTGTCCTCACTGCTCAGCTCGGCCTCGTAGACCTCGACCAGACACATGCACATGTCGATCTGGAGCTTGAGTGCCACGGCGAGGTCGGCGGCCCCGCCGCCCAGGACAGCAACCGCCGTCCCGATCCCCGGAATCACGCTCGGGGCCGCGGTGACCACACCAGCGGCTGCCGAGATCTTGGCGTACCGGTCAATGACCTTGGCGGCGATCCGGCCCTTGTCCTCCAGACTCTCGGGCTCCCGCTTGAACTTGGCCTCGAAGGCCGCACGGTAACCCCCCACGAGCTCAGCGGCCGCCTCAGGCGTGATGGCGATCGCCTCCACGGCTTTCTGGATCGGAGACGGCTCGAGCTCGCCCACCGCGTCGTCCATCGACTTCCTTCCGGGTCCGCTGCACTCATACGACGGGGGCAACCACTGTGCACCCGCTCCACCGGGTCGTCCGGCAGCACCAGGGGGATGGTGAGCATCCACCGACGGTTGCGACGGCCGCTGCCCCCCTCACCGCGGTGTGGAGTTGGCGGGAACGAAGTCAGATGTTCGCCACTGCTCCCGCTCGTCGACCATCCTCTGACCATCTACTTCTGGGCGCTGAACGTTGCGGCGCGGCCGCTTCCGATGACAGCCCTGACCGCCTTCCGCACCCGCCGCAATCGACTCGGAGGGATGCATCAGGCGCTCGGCAAGCTCGACGGGCGGCTGTCATGACCGCCGTTGCTGTCAGCGTTGCCGTCATCCGGCAGAGCGGCGTCATCAGCCGCCGCGGAAGCCTGATGAGGTTGGAGCCCCCGGCCGGGATCGAACCGGCGACATCTCGCTTACAAGGCGAGTGCTCTGGCCAGCTGAGCTACAGGGGCGCGTGTGTCGACGTCAGCATAGCGACTGGTGCCCGGAAATCCCGCTCGGCAGGTGTCCCGAGCACGGAAAACGTCAATTTCCCGACCGCTGCGGCCCCGTATCGGCCGCGGCGGACCCGGACGGCGCGGCGATTGATGCCCGGGAGTGCCCGCCTGACCGGAATGCGTATGCGCTCGATCCCACCCGTCGTACCCCGTCTTGGCACGGTGTCGAAAGCCGTTTACGGTGCAGTGACACGGACGACACCCCCGGCCGGCTCCGGCCACCCCCAGGGACGTCGCCCGTGGACCGGCATCGAGGGTGCCGGTGGCTCCTTCACTCGGATCGTCCGGCACGTTCCTGCCGGTGAAAGGAAGCGCACCACCATGGCTACGGTCACCTACGCGAAGGCGTCCCGGATCTACCCGGGCACCGAACGCCCCGCGGTCAACCAGCTCGACCTCCAGATCGGCGACGGGGAGTTCCTCGTCCTGGTCGGCCCGTCGGGTTGCGGTAAGTCCACCAGCCTGCGGATGCTCGCCGGCCTCGAGGACGTCGACGACGGCGCGATCTACATCGACGACCGGGACGTCACCCACCTGCCGCCGAAGGCCCGCGACATCGCGATGGTCTTCCAGAACTACGCCCTCTACCCGCACATGTCGGTGTACGAGAACATGGCGTTCGCGCTCAAGCTGCGCAAGACCTCCAAGGACGAGATCGACCGGCGGGTCAAGGAGGCGGCGGGGCTGCTCCAGCTGGAGGAGTACCTCAACCGCAAGCCGAAGGCGCTCTCCGGTGGTCAGCGCCAGCGGGTCGCCATGGGGCGCGCGATCGTCCGCGAGCCGCAGGTCTTCCTCATGGACGAGCCGCTGTCGAACCTCGACGCCAAGCTCCGGGTGCAGACCCGTACCCAGATCGCCTCGCTGCAGGCCAAGCTCGGCATCACCACGGTCTACGTCACCCACGACCAGGTCGAGGCGATGACGATGGGTCACCGGGTGGCCGTCATGCTCGACGGTGTGCTCCAGCAGGTGGACACTCCCCGCGCGCTCTACGACACCCCGGCCAACGTCTTCGTCGCCGGCTTCATGGGCTCCCCCGCCATGAACATCAAGACCGTCCCGCTGAACGAGCAGGGCGCCGCCTTCGCCGAGATGCACATCCCGCTCACCCGGGAGCAGGTCGCCGCGGCCCGCGCCGAGGGTGGCGACGGCAAGGTGACCGTCGGCTTCCGTCCGGAGGACTGCGACCTGGTCAGCCCGACCGAGGGCGGCATGCCCGTCGTGGTCGAGCTGGTCGAGGACCTCGGCTCGGACGCGAACGTCTACGGGCACGCAGCGCTCCAGGGTCTCGACGAGCGCTTCGTGGTCCGCACCGACCGGCGCACCATGCCGAACATGGGTGACACCGTGTTCGTCAAGCCGCGCGCCGGCCGGAGCCACGTCTTCCACGCCGTCACCGGCAAGCGGATCTGACGTACGCGTAAGAAAAGGGGCGGCCCGCTGTCGGCGGGCCGCCCCTTTCTCGTCGTGCGTGTGCGGGCCGGTCAGCCCTCGGCGGCGCGGCGGCGGGACACCTCGGCGAGGGTGACCGCGGCGGCGACGCTGGCGTTGAGCGACTCCACGTCGGAGATCATCGGGATGCTGACGGTCAGGTCGCAGGTCTCCCCGACCAGCCGGGACAGCCCGCGCCCCTCCGAGCCGACCACCACGACCAGCGGGCCGACGGCGGCCTCCAGGTCGTACAGGTCGGTCTCGCCGTCGGCGTCCAGGCCGACCACCATGAAGCCGGCGTCCTGGCAGGCCTTCAGCGCCCGGGTCAGGTTGGTGACCTGGGCGACCGGCACCCGCGCGGCCGCGCCGGCACTGGTCCGCCAGGCGGTCGCGGTGATCCCGGCGGCCCGCCGCTCGGGTACGAAGACACCCTGCGCGCCGAACGCGGCGGCGGAGCGGATCACCGCGCCCAGGTTGCGCGGGTCGGTGACCCCGTCCAGCGCCACCAGCAGCGGGGCGGTGTGCTCCACCGACGCGGCCAGCAGGTCCTCGAAGGGCTCGTACGCGAACGGCGGCACCTGGAGGCCGACGCCCTGGTGCAGCACGCCGCCGGTCATCCGGTCCAGCTCGGCCCGGCTGATCTCCAGGATGGCGATGCCCCGGTCCGCGGCGGTCCGGATGATCTCGTTGACCCGGTCGTCGGCGTCGATGCCCTGCGCCGTGTAGAGCGCGGTCGCCGGCACCTGGGTGCGCAGCGACTCCAGCACCGGGTTGCGCCCGACCAGCAGCTCCGGGGTGTCCTTCGACGGGGTGGACTTGCGGCCCGGCGCGACCCGGGGACCGGTCCGGCCGGTGGGCTTGCCGCCCCGGCCGCCCGTGCCACGGCCCGCCGGAGCGCCCCGGCCGCCGCCGCGGCCCCAGGTGGTGTCCTTGGTGCCCGGCTGACCGATCTTGGGGGCGCGCCCCTCCTCGGCCGCCGCGCGGCGCTCCTTGTCCTGCTTCCAGGCGGTGCGCTGCGGCAGCTTCTCGGTGCCCGAGTACGCCTTGTGCCAGGGCCGCTCGTCGGCGGGCAGGGTCTTGCCCCGACCCGCCAGAGCGTCCTTGTTCTTGCCGCCGGAGCCCTTGCGGGCACCCGCCTTCGGCGTCAGTCGCCGGCCACGGCGCTGCGAGTTGCCGGCCATCAGTCCTGCTCTCCAATAGTCCAACGGGGGCCCTGGGGGGTGTCCTCGACCACCACGCCGGCCTGCTTCAGCTGGTCGCGTACGGCGTCCGCGGCGGTCCAGTCCTTGCGGACGCGGGCCTGGGCACGCTGCTCCAGGGCCAGCGCGACCAGGGAGTCCACCACGCCGCGCAGGTCGTCGGCGCGGTCGCCGCCGGTCCACGCCGGGTCCAGGGGGTCGACGCCGAGGATATCCAGCATGGCACGCGTGGAGGCCAGGGTGGTGCGGACGGTCACATCCTCGCCGGCGGTCAGCGCGGTGTTGCCGTCCCGGACCACCTCGTGCAGCACCGCCAGGGCGGCCGAGGTGTTGAGATCGTCGTCCATCGCCGCCACGAAGCCGGTCGGCAGCTCGCCGAGCTGGCCGCCACCGACCCGCTCGGCGGCCCGCTGGACGAAGCCCTCGATCCGCCGGTACGCCACCGCGGCCTCGCGCAACGCGTCCTCGGAGTAGTCGATCCGGGAGCGGTAGTGCGCGGCGGCGTAGTAGTAGCGCAGCTCCACCGGGCGTACGCCCAGCGAGTCGACGTACGTCAGGTCGAGGGCGTTGCCGAGCGACTTGCCCATCTTGGCGCCGCCGATGCTGAGCAGGCCGTGGTGCACCCAGAACCGGGCGAAGGGCAGCCCGGCGGCCTGCGACTGGGCGATTTCGTTCTCGTGGTGCGGGAACGTCAGGTCCAGCCCGCCGCCGTGGATGTCGAACTCGGCGCCGAGGTAGCGCCAGCACATCGCCGAGCACTCGATGTGCCAGCCGGGGCGGCCCCGGCCCCACGGCGACGGCCAGTAGGCGTCGGCCGGCTCGTCCGGCTTGGCGCCCTTCCAGAGCGCGAAGTCGCGCGGGTCGCGCTTGCCTCGCTCGGGGGCGTCCCCGGCGGACTGCATGTCGTCGGGCGACTGCCCGGACAGTGACCCGTACGCCGGCCAGGAGGCCACGTCGAAGTAGACGTCACCGGAGCCGTCGGTGGCCGGGTAGGCGTGCCCGGTCTCGATCAGCCGGGCGATCAGCTGGTGCATCTCCGGGATGTGCCCGGTGGCGCGCGGCTCGTACGTCGGCGGCAGCACGTTCAGCGCCCGGTAGGACTCGGCCAGGATCAGCTCGTTGGCGTACGCGATCGACCAGAACGGCTGCTCCCGCTCCATCGCCTTGACCAGGATCTTGTCGTCGATGTCGGTCACGTTGCGGATGAAGGTGACCTCGTAGCCGGCGGCGAGCAGCCAGCGGCGCAGCACGTCGTAGTTCACGCCGGAGCGAAGGTGACCGATGTGCGGCGGGGCCTGGAGGGTGAGACCACACAGGTAGACCCCCACCTTGCCGGCTTCCCGCGGGACGAAGTCCCGCACCGATCGGGTGGCGGTGTCATACAGGCGTAGCGTCACCGTACAAGGGTAGCCGCCCACGCTTGCGCGGGTCGCCCGGAGCCGGGTCGTACGCTGCGTGCTGTGGAGACGACGGCGAGGGCCGGCGAACCCGGCGACGCGGCGATCAGGCCCGATGCCGGTGCGCCGCAGCGGGCTGGCGTCGGAGCGACGCAGGGGGCCGGCGTCGGGGTGGCGCGGCGGGACCCGGCGGCGGCCGGCGACGGGGCGGCCCGCCCCGCGGAGACGGCGCAGACCCTGGACCGGGGCCTGCGCCTGCTGCATCTGGTGGCCGACGCTCCCGCCGGGCTGACCGTGACCGAGGCGGCGAACCGGCTGGGCATCGGCCGGGCGGCCGTCTACCGGCTGGTCGGGGCGCTGACCGGGCACGGGATGCTGCGCCGGGACGGCGACGGCCGGCTGCGGCTGGGTGCCGGCGTGCTGCACCTGGCCCGGCGGGCCCAGCCGCTGCTCGCCGAGGGGGCGCTGCCGGCGCTGCGCCGGCTGGCCGAACAGGCCGGCGCGACCGCGCACCTGACGGTGGTCGAGGGCGGCGAGGGGGTGGCGCTGGCGGTGGTCGAGCCGAGCTGGACGTCGTTCCACGTGGCGTACCGGACGGGCGCGCGGCACCCGCTGGAGCGGGGGGCGGCCGGCCGGGCGATCCTCGCCGGCCGGTCGGGCGTGGCCGACCCGGTGAGCACCGTCGGGGAGCTGCAACCCGGGGCGTACGGGGTGGCGGCGCCGGTGCTCGGGGTACCGGGCCTGGAGGCGAGCGTCGGAGTGGTGGCGCTGGCCCCGCTGGACGCCGACACCGTCGGCGCGCAGGTCCTCGCCGCCGCCAGGTCGATCGCCACCGCCCTCTCCTGACCCCGACGCACGACTCGCGGCAAGATCCACTCCATTTCGCCGAGGTGGCGGTGTCAAACGCGACGGATCCCCGCCACATCGGCGACACGGAGTCGATCTAGGCCGCGGCGGCCCGTCGGCAGCAACCGGAGCGCGGTTACCACAGAATTCGGCGCCGGCGGGCGTCGTCCACAGGGCGGGCATACCTGGCCGGCGCTGTTTGTCCACAGGGGTGTCGCAGTACGAGCGGCGACGGCAACGCTCCTTGTCATGCCCCCACCACCTCATCGCCCGTCCGCGCTCGCCTGGCGGGTCTTCCGCGGCTCGGAAGCGATACGGCGTGGCCTGCTCACCCGGCACCAGTTGCGCGGCGCCGCCTGGATCCGGGTCCGCCAGGACGTCTACGCCGACGCCCGCCTCGACCGGGATCACACGCTGGCCTGCCAGGCCACCATGCTCCGCCTGCCACCGGAGGCGGTGATCGCCGGTCCGTCCGCGGCCTACCTGCACGGCGTCACCCATGCCGCCGGATTCGGCGACGTCGTGCACGTTCGGGTGCCCCGAACCGTCCGCCTCGGCTCCATCGGCGGCATTCGGGTGCACACCAGCGACGCGGTGATCCCGCCCGGCCGGCTGGACGCGACCGGCGCGACACGGGTTCCTGCCGCCCTCCCCCGGTCGGACCCGGCGCAGGCCGCCTGGGAGACGGCCGCCTGGCTGGAGCCCGTCCGGGCGGTCTCCGTCATCGACGCTCTGCTCGGTATGGGCCTGACATCCCGGGACGCCCTCGCCGAAACCGCCCGCCGGCAGGCCCACCGCCCGGGCGGTCGACGCGCCGCCCGGGTCTTCGACCTGGCCGACGCGGGAGCGCAGTCCCCGCCGGAGTCGTACCTGCGGGTCCGGCTGATCCTCGGCGGCCTGCCCCGGCCGGTCACCCAGCATCCCGTCCGGTTGCCGTCCGGCTTGGTCCTGCACCCGGACCTGGCCTGGCCGGAATTCCGGGTTGCGGTGGAGTACGACGGCCAGTGGCACGCCGACCCCGACCAACTGCACCGCGACCGACGACGACTCAATCAGTTGGTGGCCGCCGGCTGGCTCGTGCTGCATGTGACCAGTCGCCGTCTCCGCCACGACTTTCCGGCGGTCCTCCGCGAGATTCGGGCCGCCCTCGCCGCCCGAGGCTGGCGACGATGACCACCCGCCGCAGGCAGAGGGCGGACGGCGGAGGGCCCGGGCGACGACTGCCGCCCGGCCCCCCGACGGGAGATGCGTTACGGCTGGATGTGCGGCTTGAGCGGGCTCTTCACCGCGGCGTACGCGTCCACGATGCCGTACCCGTAGAAGCCGTTGAAGTTCAGCGAGCCGGCGCAGTACGCGTCGAACTCGGCCGAACGGCCCTCGTTGGTGTAGGTCTGCAGGCGCGGCTCGGGGCAGGCGTGCTCGGCGGCGGTCCGGTAGAGGTGCTGCTCCACCAGTTCCGGCGCCAGGCCGAAGCCGGTGCGGCCCTGCTTCTTGCCGAACTTGCTGACGATCAGACCGGCCACCCCGCTGACGTGCGGCGAGGCCATCGAGGTGCCCTGCAGGTAGGTGTAGTACCCGCACTCACCGGCGGTCGTGCACTGCTTGAACACCGAGTTCTCGAAGCCGGCGACGATGTTGCCGTTCTCGTCGACCGAGCCCTCCTCCTGGAGCACCTTCTTGGGGTACGTGGAGAGGATCATGTTGGCGTCGGTGCGGTAGGTGTCGGTGCCGAAGCCGTCGCGGAACCAGCCACCCGGCGCGGCGACCGAGATCTGCTCGGTGCCGTAGTTGGAGTAGTCCGCCTTCTTGCCGGACGGACCGACGGCGGAGACGCCGATGACGTGCGGCCCTTCGACCGGCAGGTCCCAGCAGCTGTCGTTGTCGATCGGCCGCGGGTACGGGGTGGAGCCGTAGTCCGGGCTGGAGACGTCGGTCCGGGGCGCACCGAGGTCCTCGTGGTTGTTGCCGAGCGAGCCGACCAGGGTCACACCCTTGCGGTGGGCGAAGTTCAGGGCTCGCGTCATGGCCTTGATGATGGCCCGCTGCTCGGCCTGCGCCTCCGGCGCGTCGGCCGGGTTGGCGGTGCAGTTGTAGAGCCACGGGTCGACGTAGAAGGACATGTTCACCACGTCGATGCCGGCCTTGCCGGCGTACACCAGGGAGTTGACCACCGGGTCGAGGAAGAAGTAGCCGGAGTCCTGGCCACCCTTGAGCTCGACCAGCGAGACGTTCGGGGCGACACCGGAGAGGCCGAACCCGTTGGCCGCGGCGCCAATGGTGCCGGCGACGTGGGTGCCGTGTCCGCCGTCGTCGGTGCCGACCGGGTCGAGGCAGCTCGCCACCTCGCAGGCACCGTCGACGTCGACCTTGTCCGGCGCGAAGTTGCGCGACAGCGACCAGTTGAAGTTCGGCGCGAGGTCCGGCTGGCTGGCGTCGACGCCGGTGTCCAGGATGGCGACGGTCACCCGCCGGTCACCCGGCTCGATCTTCCGCGCCCGGTCGGCGCGGATCATGTCGAGGCCCCAGAGCTTGTCGTCCAGCGGGTCGAGCTTCTTGCCGTGCCCCTTGGCGGCACCCTTGTCCTGGGTCAGCAGGTGTTCCTGCTCGACCCGGTCCAGCTTCGGCTTGCGGCCGATGGCCTTCTGCTCGGCGGCGCCGATCAGCTCACCGGCGGCGGCCGCCCGGCCGGCGAAGTCGGCCCGGTCGCTGGTGACCTGGAACAGGCCGACGTCGTCGGTGCGGGACACCACGGTCCCGCCCGCCGCCCGGATCGCGGCGATGGCCGCGTCCGCGGAGACGCCGTCCTCGGCGACCACGGTGAAGGTCCGGGTGCTGGTCGGCTCCGCGTTGGCCGGAGCCACGAGCCCCGTCACCGTGAGTGCCAGGGTCGCCGCGGTCGCGACTGCCCCGGCGGTGAAGCGCTTGCTCACCACATCAATTCCTCTCGTTGAGGGACGTGCGCAGCCATCAGACAACACCGATGCGAGTTGCGCCAGACAGGCGTCCGGATTGGACGCTTATCGGGCTTTGAGCTGGAGCGCAGCGAGTGCGGCGGGCAGGGCGGCCAGCGTGGCGACCTCGGCGTCGGGGCGTACCTCGGGCGGGCACGGGAGGCCGAGCCGGTTGAGCCAGATCCCGCGCAGGCCGGCGCGCTGCGGGCCGACCACGTCGTGGGCGAGCGAGTCTCCGACGTACGCGATCTGCTCCGCCGGCACGCCCGCGGCCTCGACGACCGCCGCGTAGAACGCCGGGTCGGGCTTCTTCGGCAGGCCGCCGTCGTGCGCGTACCGCTCGAAGGCGAACTCGCCGGCCAGCCCGCAGCGTTCGGCGCGGCTGTTGCCGTTGGTGGCGTAGCCGAGGCGGAAGTCGCGCCGCAGCGTGGCCAGGGCGGGAAGCACGTCGGCGTAGGGCCGGGTCAGCGCGAACCGCCGGGCGAAGAAGAGCGCCGCCACCTCGTCGAGGTGCTCCGCCAGGTCGGCCCGGGCCAGGGAGCGGGCCAGCGCGGCCCGCCGGATCTCCTGCACCGGCGCCGCGCTCAGCGCGCCGAAGACCGCACCCCAGTCGGACTCCAGGTCCGCCAGCGACACCTCGGCCGCCGCCGGGGTCAGCCTCCGCATCTCCTCGAGTACGGCCACCAGCCCGCCGGTGACCGCCGGGCGCAGGTCGAGCAGGGTCTCGTCGGCGTCGAACACCAGCACGGTCAGCACGGCACCGACCATCTCACGTCAGGGCGGGCTCCTCGGCCGGGGTCTCCGACCGTTCGGCGCGGCCGCCGCGCAGCTCGTCCAAGCGGACCAGCGCCACCCCGGCGACGATCAGCGTGCCGCCGAGCAGTTGCACCACGGTGGGCAGCTCGCCCAGCACCAGCCAGGCGATGAGCACCGCGAACATCACCTCGGTCAGCCCGACGAAGGACGACAGCCGCGCGCCGAGGATCCGCGTCGCCGCGATGCCGGCCTGGTACGCGATCACCGCGGCCACCAGCGACAGCCCGACGATCGGCACCAGCCAGCTGGTGCGCTGCCCGGCGAAGTCGACCTCGCCGAAGGTGGCCCGCAGCGGCAGCACCCCGACCAGCCCGAGCAGTGCGAGGACCGCCGCGCCGATCGCCATGCCACCGCTGGCCATGGCGACCGACGGCAGCTCGGCGTCGACCCGGGCGGCGAGCACGAAGTAGCCGGCCAGCCCCACGGCGGCCCCGAGCCCCCACGCCACGCCCACCGGGTCGAGGCGGGCGGTGCCGGTCAGGTCGAGCACGAAGGCCAGGCCGGCGAGCGCGGCCACCGAGCCGACCACGGTGAGCCGACGGGGTCGCTGGCCGTGCACCAGCCACATCCAGCCCACCACCAGGATGATCCCCAGGTACTCCAGCAGCAGGGCCACGCCGACCGGCAGGTAGCGCACGGCGTTGAAGAAGCACGCCTGGGCGGTGGCGACGCCGAGCAGCCCGAAGACGGTCACCGGGCCGAGGGTGCGGCGCAGCACGGCGCCCTTGCCGCGCAGCGAGAGCACGGCCGGCACCGCAAGCACCAGGGCGGCGATCCCGACCCGGGCGACCACGACGGCCTCGGCCGACCAGTCGGCCTCGATCAGGGAGCGGGCGAAGGTGCCCGAGGTGGCGAAGGTGACGGCCGAGAGCAGGGCAAGGCCCAGGCCGGCGCCAGCGGTTCGTTGGTGCATCGGGCTCTCCTCGCCGGCACGGGTGTCATCACCGAAATACGCTTATGCTGGTGACGCTAACGGCCGACTCTGACAGGAGTCAAGTTGCTTTTTGCTCATGACACCGAATGCGGGCTGATCGCGACGGCCGCCCTCGTCAACACCGACGACCCGGACGGCGAGGGGCTGCCCGACGTCGCCGCGCTGGACGGGTTCTTCCTCGCGCACGGGTGGACCGGCCGGCACGAGCACACCGAGGCCGAGCTGCATGCGGTCCGCGACCTGCGCCCCCGGCTGCGCCGGATCTGGCACGCCGACGTCGACGAGATCGTCGCCATCGTCAACGAACTGCTCCGCGAGTCCCACGCGCTGCCCCAGCTCATCCGGCACGACGACCAGCCGTACCACCTGCACGCGGTGCCCCGGGACGCGCCGCTGGCCACCCGGATGGCGGTCGAGGCGGCGATGGCGCTGGCCGACCTCGTCCGCGCCGGTGAGCTGAGCCGGCTGCGGATCTGCGACCACCCGGACTGCGAGAACGTGCTGGTCGACCTGTCGAAGAACCGGTCCCGCCGGTTCTGCGAGGCGGGCTGCGGCAACCGGGCCGCGGTCAGCGCGTACCGGGCGAGGAAGGCGGCCACTCGCTCCTGAGCAGCGCGTACTCCACCTCGCCGTGCTCGGTCCCCGGCGCCGGGTCGTCGAAGTGCAGGTGGAAGGTGCGCACGTACCGCAGGCCGGCCTTTTCCATCACCGCCCGGGACCGGCTGTTGACCGCCATGGTCTGGGCCCAGACCCGGCGTACGCCCACCGCGTCGAAGGCGTGCCGCACCAGGGCCAGCGAGCCCTCGGTGGCCAGCCCCCGCCCCCAGGCGCTGCGGCGCAGCCGGTAGCCCAGCTCCGCCTGCGTCCCGTCGGCGGACGGGTCGAGCGCGAACCAGCCCAGGAAGCCGCCGCTCCCCCGGTCCTCCGCCGCCCACCGCCCCAGCCCGGGGTGCGCGTCGTACTGGCGCAGCAGCCGGGGCAACTGCTCGTCGCGCACGGTGGCGCGCGGGGTAGGCCGGCCGCCGGTCAGGAAGCGCATGACCTCCGGGTCGCTGTCCAGCTCCACCAGGTGGTCCACGTCGTCCGCGGTCAACCGGCGCAGCCGCAGCCGCTCGGTCTCCAGCAGCACCTCACCGGTCATGCCGCGATGATTCCGCCCCCCACGCGCGCCGGTCGACCGATATTCAGCGCGGCGGCGCGGCCACGAAGACCCGCCACGCGTACGGGTCGAAGGTGAGCACCGGACCACCCGGATCCTTGCTGTCCCGCACCCCGACCGTCCCCGGCAGATTCGTCGCCACCTCGACACACTGGTCGTTGGACCCGCTCCGACGGCTCTTACGCCATCGGGCACCGGTCAGCTCCATGACTCCGCCAATTCCCTCAACCGCTCGATCGACTCCTGCGGTGGTAACGCCGCGCCGAGCGTAGCCTCCCAGGTCCGTTGCAAGCGCATGAGATCAGCCGGATGGTCCAGCTCCTGCCCACCGATTTGCCCACCGAGGAAGGCCAGCTCCACGTCGTCGGCCAGGCTGGCGAGGATGAACGGGCCGTTCAACCCCGGGTACTCCTCCGCCGAGGACGGGACGACATGAAGTCGGACCAACGGATGCTCGGTGGCGAGGCGGGCGAGATGCAGGGTCTGGTCGCACATCACCTTCCGGTCACCGACCCGCCGACGCAGAACCGCTTCATCCAGCACGGCGACAAGGCGCGGAGGGCGTTCGGCGTAGAGCACTGCCTGGCTGTTCATCCGATCGGCCAGGCGCCGTTCGATCTCATCCGGATTGAGCAGGGGATCGGACTGAAAGACGGCTCTCGCGTAGCCCTCGGTCTGCAAGAGGCCCGGGACGTGCAGTGGGTCGAACCAGCGCAGCGCCCATGCTTCGGCAAGGATCGCGCGCCAGCCGCGTAGCCAGGCCTGCGCCTTGTCCAGGCTGACCAGTTCGGTGAGCATCCGGCCGAAGAGGCCGCCCGTCTCCAGGGCCTCGTCCACCAGTTCCAGGTACTTGGCCGCGGGTTGCTGCTGGCCCAGCTCGACCGCGCTCACCATCGACGCCGAGTAGTTGACCGCCCTGGCAAACTCGTCCTGGCTCCACCCCCGGCGCGTCCGCGCCCGGCGCAGCTCGGCGACCAGGAAGGCCGCCGCCGTCATCCGCCCGTCCGCCATCCTGCCGCCCTCCAGCGCCCCGGTGATCGACTCCAGCGCCGCGCCAGCCGGCCGGGCCCCGAGGCACACGGCATCTCCCAGAACGGCCGCGAACCCTTCCGAACGTAGTGGGTCCATCACCAGACTGTGAGGAGCGACACCGCGCGGCCCACCCTCCGGCAGCGCCGGTGTCGCCGTGGGACCGCCCGCTCCCCCGGCCGGGCGGTCCCACCGGCCGGGGGAGACGACGCAACCGTTTCAGCCTCGTAGGGAGTCCACATGCCCCGGTCCGCCTGGCGACCCTGGTCCGCGCGCACGCCCCTGCCGGCGGCAGGGCCGCCACCAGAATCGGCCGGTCAGCTCACCGCCGCGCCGTCCGCGCGGCCCGGCGGCAGCCGGTGGTGAGCGGCGCGGGCCACTCGCACCTGCCGCTGCGTCCGCTCTGGCTCTGCCGGACCTGCGCCGCGCCGTGGCCCTGCGCGACGGCCCGCCTCGCCCTCGTCGCCGAGTACGCCCACGACCGGGTGGGGCTCAGCGTCTACCTCTGCGCGGTCCTGCACGACGCGGCCGCCGACCTGTACCGACTCCATCCGCACGACGGACCGGACCCGGCGACCCTCTTCGGGCGGTTCCTCGCCTGGGTCCCCCGCGGCCACCCGATGCCGGGGGACCGCTGACCCACCTCCCGTTTGCGGCGTGTCGGGGTGTCTCACGGCCCGGACACCCCGACACGCCGCAAACCGGGGCGCAAGCGGGGGCACGCGCCGGGCACGCGCGGGGGGTCAGGGGTGGGTCATGCGGAGCAGGTCGAGGGCCTCGTCGAGCTGGGTCTCGGAGAGCTTGCCGGAGTCCACGTGACCCCGGGCGATCACCACCTCGCGGATGGAGATCTGCTTGGCCAGCGCCTCCTTGGCGATCGAGGCGGCCTCGTCGTACCCGAGGTGGCGGTTGAGCGGGGTGACGATCGACGGCGACCCCTCCGCGTACGCCAGGCAGACCTCGGCGTCCGCGACCAGGCCGACCACCAGCCGGTCGGCGAAGAGCCGGCTGGCGGCGGCCAGCAGCCGGATCGACTCCAGCAGGTTGCGACCCATCACCGGGAGCATCACGTTCAGCTCGAAGTCGCCCTGGGAGCCGGCGAAGGCGACGGTCGCGTCGTTGCCGATCACCTGCGCGCAGACCTGCCGCATCGCCTCGGCGACCACCGGGTTCACCTTGCCCGGCATGATCGACGAGCCGGGCTGGAGGTCGGGGATGCGCAGCTCGCGCAGGCCGGCGCGGGGGCCGGAACCCATCCAGCGGATGTCGTTGGCCATCTTGTAGAGCCCGACGGCGACGGTCCGCAGCTGCCCGGAGGTCTCCACCAGCGCGTCCCGGGCGCCCTGCGCCTCGAAGTGGTTGCGCGCCTCGGTCAGCGGCAGCCCGGTCGAGTCGCGCAGCTTCTCGATCACCTTCGCGGCGAAGCCGATCGGGGTGTTGATGCCGGTACCCACGGCGGTGCCGCCGAGCGGCAGCTCGGCCAGCCGGGGCAGCGCGCCCTCCAGCCGCTCGACGCCGTAGCGGACCTGCGCGGCGTACCCGCCGAACTCCTGCCCGAGGGTGACCGGGGTGGCGTCCATCAGGTGGGTACGCCCGGCCTTGACCACCGTCTCGAACTCCGCCGCCTTCTCCTCCAACGCGCCGGCCAGGTGCTTCAGCGCGGGCAGCAGGTCCTCGACCACGGCCTGGGTGGCGGCCAGGTGGATCGAGGACGGGAAGACGTCGTTGCTGGACTGTGAGGCGTTGACGTCGTCATTCGGGTGCACGCCCCGGCCCAGCTCGCGGCCGGCCAGGGTGGCGATCACCTCGTTGGTGTTCATGTTGGACGACGTGCCTGAGCCGGTCTGGAACACGTCCACCGGGAACTGGTCGTCGTACCCGCCGTCGGCCACGTGCGCGGCGGCGGTGGCGATCGCGGCGGCCACGTCCGCGCCGATCACGCCCAGTTCCCCGTTGACCTGCGCCGCGGCGCCCTTGATCTGGGCCAGGGCCTTGATCTGGGCCGGTTCGATGCCGCGCCCGGAGATCGGGAAGTTCTGCACCGCGCGCTGGGTCTGCGCCCGCCACAGCGCCTCGGCGGGCACCTCCACCTCGCCCATCGAGTCGCGTTCGATCCGGTAACCCGCTGCCTCTGGAGTCGTCACGCGTACCATCCTGCCGCGCCCACCGCCGACTCGCAGATGATCGCTCAGTCCAGCTCCGCCAGCAGCCGGGCGACCTCGTGCCCGTCCGGCGACTCGACCTGACGGAACAGCGCCAGGGCCCGCATCCAGTGCGAGCGGGCGCCGGCCGGATCGGTGGCCCGCAGGCAGCGGGCGATCCCGTCGAGCGCCCGCGCCTGCTCGTAGCGGGCGCCCAGCCGGGTGGCGTCGGCGAGTACCCGGCGGTGCAGGTCCAGCGCGCTGGAGACGTCGCCCTGCTCGAGGATGGCCCGGGCCAGCAGGTTGCGCGACGCGCACTGGCCGATCCGGTCCCCCACCTCCGTCATCGCCACCAGCGCCTCCCGGTGCAGGGCCGCCGCCAGCTCCGGCCGCCCCGCCTCGCGCTGCAGCACGCCGATCTCGTTGCGCACCTCGCCCTCGCCGTACCGGTGGCCCGCCCGCCGCGCGAGGTACAGCGCGACCCGCAGGAGACGGCGGGCGGGCCCCACGTCGCCCATCCGGTGCCGGATGATGCCGAGGTGCCCGACGGCGTGCGTCGTCTGCCGGAGGTCCTGCGTCTGACGGGCCAGCACGAGGTGCCGCCGGGCGACGCGCAGCGCCTCCTCGTACCGGCCCCAGGCGAGCAGCGCCACGCAGAGGTTGTTCTGCAGGTTCGCCAGCTCGGGCGCGTCGTCCACACCGTTGATCAGGGCGAGTGCCTCGTCGAACTTCGCCTTGCCCTGCCGGTAGTCGCCGTTGCCCGCGTACGAGGCGCCGAGGTTCCTCAGTGTGCTGAGCACCTCGCCGCGTAGCCCGAGCCGGCGGCGCAGGTCCAGCGCCACCTCCATCAGCCGGATCGCCTCGGGGAAGCGGGCCAGGCGGTAGTACG
Source organism: Micromonospora sp. URMC 105 (assembly GCF_051386295.1). Lineage (NCBI taxonomy): Bacteria > Bacillati > Actinomycetota > Actinomycetes > Micromonosporales > Micromonosporaceae > Micromonospora > Micromonospora sp. URMC 105. The sequence goes on from NZ_JBPQTL010000020.1 coordinate 64,067, forward strand.
CCGAGGAGAGGTAGTTCAACATCGTGGCGACGGCGACCTCGTCGCCGAGGTTCTCGGCGACCCGGAGACCGATCGTGTGAGTCTCGATCAGCTCGTCGAGATGACCGCCGTCGAAGTTGGGCCGCCAGCAGGCCCGGGCCAGCTGCCAGCACCGCGTCGGGAGGCCCTCCTCCTCGGCCAGCCGCACCAGAGCGGTGAGCACGGCCAGGTTCTCCTCGAACCAGGCCCGCCCCGACGGCACGCAGGCGGCCACCAGATCCGGCCGGGCCGGCGTGACGGCCGGAAGGGTGCGGCGGCTGCCCTCGGGCTCCAGCGTCTGCGCGATGGCCACCGCCACGTGCAGGTGATGATCGAGCAGGCGGGTCAGTGCGTCCCGGCGTTCGGCGGCCCGGTCCGCCTCGGCGAGCAGCAACCGGGCGTACTCGCGGATCAGGTCGTGCAGCCGGTACCGGCCCGGCTCCACCTCCTCGGCCAGGTGCGAGTCGACCAGCTCGTCCAGCAGGTCCTGCGTGTCGGCCAGCGGCAGCTCGGCGAGGGCGGCGGCGACCCGGTTGTCGAACCGTACGCCCGGGTGGAGGCCGAGCAGCCGGAACACCCGCTGCGCCGGGGGTGACACCTGGGCGTACGACAGGGCGAACGCCCGCCCCACCGAGCGCTGCCCGGCGGCCAGTTCGGCCAGCGGCCCGCCCCCGGTGACCAGCCGCTCGGCCAGGTCGGCGACCCGCCAGCGGGGCCGGTGCGCCAGGCGCGCGCCGGCCAGGCGGATCGCCAGCGGCAGGTACCCGCAGCGGCGCACCACCTCGGCCGCCGCCTGCGGTTCGGCGGCGACCCGCTCCTCGCCGGCCACCCGGCCGAGCAGTTCGATGCCCTCCTCCGGATCGAGCACCGGCAGCGACGAGGGCCGCCCCTCGTCCAGGCCGACCAGCCGGCGGCGGCTGGTGATCAGCACCAGGCAGTCCGGGCCGGTGGGCAGCAGCGGGGCCACCTGGTCGGCGCTGGCGGCGTTGTCCAGCACCACCAGGGCCCGCCGGGTGGCCAGTTCGCTGCGCCACAGCGCGAGCCGGTCGTCGAGGTCCACCGGGATCCGTTCCACGGGCACGCCGAGCTGGCGCAGCAGCGTGGCCACCGCCGCGGCGGGCGCCACCGGCGTCTGTTCGCTGTACCCGTGCAGGTCGACGAAGAGGTGCGCGTCCGGGTAGCGGTCCGCCAGGGCCGCCGCGACCTGCACCGCCAGGGTGGTCTTGCCGCTGCCGGCCATCCCGTCGATCAGTTGGATGCGGGCCCCGTCCTCCTCGATCTCCTTCGCCAGCCGGGCCATCGTCTGCTGCCGGCCGATGAAGTCGCTGATCGCCCTGGGCAGGGACCGGACGGGACCGGACGGCCGGCTCTCCGGCCCACCCGACGCCAGGTCGCCGGCGAGCACCCGCTGGTGCAGCTCCTGCAACGACGCGCCAGGCTCGATGCCCAGCTCCTCGGCGTAGATCCGCCGGCCCTCGCGGTAGACGGCGAGGGCGTCGGCCTGCCGTCCCAGCGCGGCGAGGGCGAGCATCAGCTGCCCGCGCAGCCGCTCCCGCAGCGGGTGCCGGTCCACCGCCTCGGCCAGCTCGTCGACCAGCTCGGCGGCCCGCCGCAGCCGCAGCTCGACGTCGACGCACTCCTCCAGGGCGGCGAGCCGCTGCTCGTCGAGGGTCTGCGCCCGCCGCCGCACGGCCCGGCTCGCGATGCCGCTCAGCGCCGGCCCGCGCCACAACCCGAGCGCCTCCCGGTAGCGCCGGTGCGCCTCGGCCGGCTGACCGGTGGCGAGCGCGGCGCGGGCGGCCTCGACCTTGCGGGCGAAGACCTCGAAGTCCAGGTCGGCCGGGTCGACGCGGACGCCGTAGCCGACCGGGTCGGTGGCGATGACGTCGGGCGGCAGGCCGAGCCCGGCGAGCCGCTGGCGCAGCCGCGAGACGCAACTGTGCAGCTGCGCCTTGGCGGTGGCCGGCGGGCGGTCCTCCCAGACCGCGTCGACCAGATCCTCCACCGGTACGACGCGACCGGCGCGCAGCAGCAGCATGGCGAGCACGATCCGGTCCCGACCTGCGGTGACGGTGGCCTCGCCGCCGCCGACCCGCAAGGGTCCCAGGATCCCGAACCGCATCCGCTCCCCCGCACGCCGTGGTGCACCCTCCAGCAGCGTAGCCCGCCGGTGACAGAACGCCCCGTCGAGGCGATAGCGATCCGATAGCGGAACGACAGCAGCGGGACCGACACTTGTCTGGGTTGTCGGTGACGGCATCCGACGGGGGCGGTGCGCCCGTCCGGGCGGAAATCCCGGGCGGGCGCACCGATGTCGAGGTACGACAGACGAGCAGGGGCGCCGGGCGAACAACCCCGCGCCCCTCTCGCGTACGCGTCGGTCAGCGGCGGCCGACGGTCAGCACCGGCTTGGTGACCTCGGCGAAGAAGTCGTTGCCCTTGTCGTCGACCACGATGAACGCCGGGAAGTCCTCGACCTGGATCTTCCAGACCGCCTCCATGCCCAGCTCCGGGTATTCCAGGACCTCGACGTGCTTGATGCAGTCCTGGGCGAGCCGGGCGGCGGGGCCGCCGATCGAGCCGAGGTAGAAGCCGCCGTGCTGCTGGCAGGAGCGGGTGACCTGGCCCGAGCGGTTGCCCTTGGCGAGCATCACCTGGGAGCCGCCGGCGGCCTGGAACTTCTCCACATAGGCGTCCATCCGGCCGGCGGTGGTCGGGCCGAACGAGCCGGAGGCGTAGCCCTCCGGGGTCTTGGCCGGGCCGGCGTAGTAGACGGCGTGGTCGCGCAGGTACTGCGGCATCGGCTCACCGGCGTCCAGCCGCTCGGCGATCTTGGCGTGCGCGATGTCCCGGGCGACGACCAGCGGGCCGGTCAGCGACAGCCGGGTCTTCACCGGGTACTTCGACAGCTCGGCGCGGATCTCGTCCATCGGCCGGTTCAGGTCGACCTTGACGACCATCTCGGCGTCCAGCGTCTCGTCGGTGACGTCGGGCAGGTAGCGGGCCGGGTCGGTCTCCAGCCGCTCCAGCCAGACGCCCGACGGGGTGATCTTGGCGACCGCCTGCCGGTCGGCCGAGCAGGAGACGGCGATCGCCACCGGGCAGGAGGCGCCGTGCCGGGGCAGCCGGACCACCCGTACGTCGTGGCAGAAGTACCGGCCGCCGAACTGCGCGCCGATGCCGAAGTTGCGGGTCAGCTCCAGCACCTCCGCCTCCAGCTCCAGGTCCCGGAAGCCGTGCGCGGTCATCGAGCCCGAGGTGGGCAGCGCGTCGAGGTACTTGGCGGAGGCGTACTTGGCGGTCTTCAGGGCGTACTCGGCGGAGGTGCCGCCGATGACGACGGCCAGGTGGTACGGCGGGCAGGCCGCGGTGCCGATGAGCCGCAGCTTCTCCTCCAGGAACTGCATCATCCGCGTCGGGTTCAGCAGCGCCTTGGTCTCCTGGTAGAGGTAGGACTTGTTGGCCGAGCCACCCCCCTTGGCCATGAAGAGGAACTTGTACGCGTCGGGGTGCCCGTCCGGGTCCTCCGCGTAGAGCTCCACCTGGGCCGGCAGGTTGCTGCCGGTGTTGCGCTCGTCCCACATGGTCAGCGGGGCGAGCTGCGAGTAGCGCAGGTTGAGCCGGGTGTACGCCTGGTACACACCGCGCGAGATCGCCTCGGCGTCGCCGCCGTCGGTGAGCACGTGCCGGCCGCGCTTGCCCATCACGATCGCGGTGCCGGTGTCCTGGCACATCGGCAGCACGCCACCGGCGGCGATGTTGGCGTTGCGCAGCAGGTCGAGCGCGACGAACCGGTCGTTCGGCGAGGCCGCCGGGTCGTCGATGATCGACCGGAGCTGGGCCAGGTGGGCGGGGCGCAGGAAGTGGGCGATGTCGTGCATCGCCTCGGCGGTCAGCGCGGTCAGCGCGGCGGGCTCCACGGTGAGGAACCGGCGGCCACCCGGGCCGTTGACGACATCGACGCCCTCGTCGGTGACCAGGCGGTACTCCGTCTGGTCGGGACCGGTCGGCAGCAAGGGGGCGTACGAGAACGCGGCGGCACTGCTCATGACGGGAAAGCCTAGGGCAGAGGCGTCGATCGGTGACACCCGACGGGTGCGTCGTGGGACGCCGCTCTCACCGCCGGCTGACCCGCCGCGCTCAGCCGTCCGGGTCAGCCCGGCTGGGGGCAGAGTTCCCGCTTGGGACCGCAGTTCCGCTGGTCGCCGGGGCCGCCCCCGGTGTCGGGGCCGGGCACGCCCCCGGTGCCCGGGCCGGGGCCGTCACCGCCCCCGTCGCGGGGCGGCGGTGGCTCCGCGCCGCCCGCGCCGAACCGGACGTACCCGATCTCGCGCCCTTCGCCGATGATCATGCCGTTCGGCCCGACCGCGAGCGCGTTGGCGCTGGTCCGGAGCACGACCAGTTCCCGGCCGGTACGCGGGTCGAGCGCGATCAGCCGGCTCGGCTTCTCCTGGGTGAGCAGCGCCGCGTACGGGGTCAGCGCCGCGCCCGCCTTGCCGCCGGCGGGTCGTCGCCAGCGCGCCCGGTCGACCCCCAGTTCCCGGCCGACGACGGTGTTCTTGTCGGCGGTGCGTACCAGCGCGTACCGGTCGTCGACGGCGAGCAGCTTCTCCCCCTCCGCGTCGACGAGGAGCAGCCGCCCGTCGTAGCCGTCGATGACTGCCTCCCGGCCGTCCGGCGCCACCCCGATCAGCACGTTGCGGGCGCCCTGCGGGTCCTCCCGCTGCACGCAGCCGGCGCTGTCGGCGGTGCGGAGGTTGACCCCGACCTTGCGCCACGCCTCCTGGCCGGTGGCCGGGTCGCGGGCGGAGATGGCGTACTGGCAGGTGCCGTCCCGGGAGACGGCGGCGATCCGGAGCATCCGGCCGCCGATCACGGCGAGCCGCTCGTCCCGCCCGGGTTCGACGTTCTGCACCACCCGCCCGGTGGCGGTGTCCACCACGTGCACCCGGCCGTCGACGGGAAAACCGAGCAGCGGCGGCACCGGCTCCGGGCCGGCCACCCCGCCCTCGATCCGCGGCGCGGTGAGCCGGCGGGTGCCGAGCAGGTTCGGGTTGTCGGCGAAGAGCCCGCTGCTGACGCCGGGCAGGAACGCGGTCCAGATCGGCCGGGTGCCGCGCGGGTCCCAGGCGGTCAGGGTGCAGTCGGTCGGTTCGACGCAGTGCGCGTCGAGCAGCATGTTCCGGTACGTCCAGACGGCCACCGCGTCGTCGTCGCGCCGGCGCACCGCCCCGGTCGTCGGGTCGAGCAGTTCGTACCCCTTGACCAGCAGCTTGCCCACGGCGACGACCGGGTCCCCGGTGCCGCCGGCCACCGCCGCCCAGTCGGCCTTGCGCTCCCACAGCTGGGTGCCGGTGGCCAGGCTGCGCGCCTCGACCCGGGTCCGCTGCTCGATCACGACGGTGTCCCCGGCGATGGTGACGCTCTTCGGGGTGCCGCCGATGCGCTGCTGCCAGACCACGTCCGGCTCGGAGATGGGCTGCCGCCGGTTGACCCAGTCCCATATCCCGGGGAACGGGTTCCAGGCCCCGGTGGCGGCGAGCACGACCACGGTGACGAGCCCCAGCAGCAACCAGCCGCGTACGCCAAGGCCCTTCACACCGCACACGGTAGCGACGATCACCGAACTCCCCCGGCCCCGCGCCGGAGTGTCGCCGCCCTTTCTGCGCGCCGCCGCCGCGCGCCGGGGCGTCGGCGGCGGGGAGCGCGAAGGCGTCAGCGCGGGGTGGCGGCGGAGCGGACCAGCGGCAGGACCCGGTACGGGATCTGCTCGGCCAGCGCGATGATCGTGGAGGCGCGGCGGATGCCCTCGTACGAGACGATCTGGTCGATCACCCGCTGCAGGTCGGTGTTGGACCGGGCGACGATCCGGCAGAGCAGGTCGCTGCCGCCGGTGATGGTGTGCGCCTCCAGCACCTCGGGGATGGCCGCCAGGTGGGCGGTGACCGCGTCGTGCCCGTGCCGCTGGCTGATCTCCAGGGTGACGAAGCTGGTCACCCCGAAGCCGATCGCGGCCGGGGACACCTCCGGCCCGAAGCCGCCGACCACCCGCCGCTCGATGAGCTTGTCCAGCCGGGCCTGGACGGTGCCCCGGGCCACCCCGAGCCGGCGGGAGCACTCCAGCACCCCGATCCGCGGCTCGTCGGCGAGGAGCTGGATCAAGCGGGCGTCCAACTCGTCGAGCTGTACATCCTGTCCAGCGTTCATGTTCCAACACTCTACCGAATGTGCATGATGACCAGCCAAACCGCCGACGGTTGCCCAGTACGCCGGAGCACCGCGATGCTCGCACCAAGAGCATCGGAACCACCGCGACGGCCCCCGGCCGGTACGCAAGGGAGGACACCATGACCCAGGCGATCGACCGACCCCAGTCGACCGAGGAGGTCGACGTCGACGCCCTCGTCGGCGCCGTCGACCACGACATCACCGCCGACCCGTTCCCGGTCAAGGGCCTCGACCACGTGCACTTCCTGGTCGGCAACGCCAAGCAGGCCGCCCACTACTACTCGACCGCCTTCGGCATGACCTGTGTGGCGTACCGGGGGCCGGAGCAGGGCTACCGGGACCACGCCGAGTACGTGCTGACCAGCGGCTCCGCCCGGTTCGTGCTGACCGGCGCGGTCCGCCCCGACGCCGCCGGCGCCGACCACGTCGCCAAGCACAGCGACGGTGTCTCCGACATCGCGCTGGAGGTGCCGGACGTCGACGCCGCGTACGCGCACGCCACCGCGCAGGGCGCCACCGGGCTGGTCGAGCCGCACGACGTCTCCGACGAGCACGGCACCGTCCGGATGGCCGCCATCGCCGCGTACGGCGACACCCGGCACACCCTGGTCGACCGGTCCCGCTACACCGGCCCGTTCCTGCCCGGCTTCGTCGCCCGCGGCCCGATCGTGGACCGCCGGCCGATGATCGACGCCGGCCTCCAGCCGAAGCGCTTCTTCCAGGCGGTCGACCACGTGGTCGGCAACGTCGAGCTCGGCCGGATGGACGAGTGGGTGGAGTTCTACAAGCGGGTCATGGGCTTCTCGAACATGGCCGAGTTCGTCGGCGACGACATCGCCACCGACTACTCGGCGCTGATGAGCAAGGTCGTCGCCAACGGCACCCGAAAGGTGAAGTTCCCGCTCAACGAGCCGGCGATCGCCCGCAAGAAGTCGCAGATCGACGAGTACCTGGAGTTCTACCAGGGCCCGGGCGCCCAGCACATCGCCGTGGCCACCAACGACATCCTGGCCAGCGTGGACGCCATGCGGGCCGCCGGCGTCGAGTTCCTGGACACCCCGGACTCGTACTACGACGACCCGGAGCTGCGCGCCCGGATCGGGCAGGTGCGGGTGCCGATCGAGGAGCTGAAGTCCCGCAAGATCCTGGTCGACCGGGACGAGGACGGCTACCTGCTCCAGATCTTCACCAAGCCGGTGCAGGACCGCCCGACCGTCTTCTTCGAGCTCATCGAGCGGCACGGCTCGCTCGGCTTCGGCAAGGGCAACTTCAAGGCGCTCTTCCAGGCGATCGAGCGGGAGCAGGAAGCGCGCGGCAACCTGTAACACTGTCGAGCGTGACGCAGCCTCCGACGTACCCGATGCCGCCGGCCGGTGGGCCCTCGCCCGCCGCCGGCGGCTTCGCGCCGCCCTCCGGTCCCACCCCCCAGGGGTACGCCGTGCCGCCGCAGCCCGGCCCGTACCCCGGGCTGCCGACCTATCCGGCGGGGCCGCCCGGCGCCCCGCCCCCGCTCCCCTTCTCCGCCGTGCCGGTCGCCCCGAACGGCCAGCCGCTGGCGAGCTTCGGCGACCGGCTGCTGGCGGTGCTGATCGACGGCCTGGTGATCATGGCCGCCAGCATGGTGGTCGTCCTGCCCGCGGTGATCGTCTTCTTCATCGCGGTCATGCCCGACCTGACCGCCACCACCACCGACGGCAGCTACGTCGAGCCGGACCCGTTCGCGGACTTCCTGCTGCCGTTCCTGGCCCTGGAGGCCGGGATCTTCCTGTTCGTGATCGGCCTGACGTACCTCTTCCACGTCGAGATGATGTTCAAGACCGGGCAGACGATCGGCAAGCGCGTGATGAAGCTGCGCGTCGTGCCGCTCGACCCGGCCGGGACGCTCGACCGCAAGGCCGCGGCGAAGCGGTGGCTCGCGCACCAGGTCGGCGGCTCGTTCATTCCGGGCTTCAGCTACCTCGACGGGCTCTGGCAGCTCTGGGACAAGCCCTGGCAGCAGTGCCTCCACGACAAGTTCGCCAGCACCGTCGTCGTTAAGGTGTCCGGGTGAGCGTTCAACCAGGCTGGTACGTCGACCCCGCCGAGCCCACCACCAGGCGTTGGTGGGACGGCGAGGGCTGGGTCGGCGCGCCCGTCCCGGTCGACGTCACCCCGCCGGAGGGCCCCCCGCCGCCGGAGCCGTCGCCCGCCCCCGAGCCGCCGACCTGGTGCGCGAGCCACCGCTT